>JAQSWN010000408.1 GCA_029266615.1 Polyangiaceae bacterium | reverse complement strand
TCTTCGCTCATCACGGCCGGCGCCTGCGACACGCCCGGACGTGCCAGCGGCGCTGGGGCGCGCGCCCGAGAGCGAGCCCACGACGCTACGTCCCGCGCTCGAGAGCGCCACGACCGTCGCCGCGCTTACGGTCGCGGCTCGCAGTGGCGGCACGCTCCGGATCGAGCCGGTCACGAAAGAGACCTCGCCCTCATTCTACGGGCCGGATACGCTCGTCGAGTCGCTGACCTCCGCCCCCACGGGCGTGCCGGCTCCTTCGACGGAGCGGACGGAATTTTTGCTGACCCAACCGCTGGTGCCCGGCGGTCGCGACCCGACCGATCCGGGCCCGACCCGCACTGCGGTCCCGCTCGTGGAGCCGAATCTCACTCCGCCGCCCGTCGTGCCGGCAAGCGCCTCCGTGCCGCCGGACCGAATCGCGGGGCCGCGGCGCGCCTGGCCACTGTTCGTGGTGGCGGGGGTGACCGTGGGCCTCCTCGGTGGCGCCGCCTGGCTCTGGCGCTCGCGCCCCTCCGCGGGGCCGTCGCCTCGGGCCGCGCAGTCGGAGCTCGTAGCTCCTCAAGGAGTGCAAGCTGCGACGCCGCCTCGGACCGCAGGCAGCGCGCCGTCCGTCAGGCCGGTGCCGGAAGCTGTTGCTGGCCGCGGGGCCGAAGGGCAGAGCCAAACGATCGAGCCTCCGCCGCTCGCCACTTCGGTGGCCCGGCCGCCCGCGGCTACGACCACCTCCGCACGAAATGACTCAAGAAAGGGCGCGTTCCTGAGCGCTGTGGCCGTCCCGACCTTGGCGCGCCCGGCGCCGTCGGTGACGCCCTCCTCTAAGTCAGCTGCCGCGCCGCGCCCTAGCTCGGGTAAGTCGAACGCGGCCGCAACTCCGCCCGCGGGCATGCCGGGGTCCGGCCTGTAAGCTTTTGACGGCATTTTCTGGCTTGCGCAGGGAAAGCTCTGCGCGTAAGTTCCGCGCCCCTCGCAATCGAGCGAGGAACACCACACGTCCCAAGCGTAACCAGAGCGTCCGGTGCCCCTTTTCGGGGGTTGGCGCTCGGTGGGACGGCGGCCTAACCGAAAGGAAACGCAACCTATGACCGACAATACCCAGCCGGGCGCCTTCGAAGCGGCCCCGGAAATGAATCGTACCATCCGCAACGCCGAAGAGCCCTTGAGCGTCAAGGAGCTGTTCGAGGCCGGCGTTCACTTCGGCCACCAGACGAAGCGCTGGAACCCGAAGATGCGCCCGTACATCTACGGCGCGCGCAGCGGCATCCACATCGTGGACTTGGACCAGACGGCGCGTCTCTTCAAGCGCGCGTTCGACTTCCTGTCCGAGACGGTCGCTCGCGGCGGCAGCGTGCTGTTCGTCGGCACCAAGCGCCAAGCTCAAGAGATCGTCCGGGAAGAGGCGCGTCGCGCCGGCATGTACTTCGTGACCAACCGCTGGCTCGGCGGCACCCTCACGAACTTCCGCACCATCAAGGGTGGCCTGGATCGCCTGCGCACGCTGGAGCGCATGAAGGAAGACGGCACCTACTCCCAGCTTCCGAAGAAGGAGACCGTGCAGCTCGAGAAGGAGCGCACGCGTCTCGAGAAGTACATCGGCGGTCTCAAGGGCATGGGCGCGGTTCCGCAAGCCATCTTCGTGATCGACCCGGCGCAAGAGACCATCGCGGTCAGCGAAGCCAAGCGTCTGGGCGTGCCAATCGTCGCCATCACGGACACGAACTGCGACCCGGACATGGTCGACTACGTCATTCCGGGTAACGACGACGCCATCCGCTCGGTGCGCCTCATCTGCGGCGCCGTCGCGGACGCTTGCGTGTACGGCGCGGCTCGTCGTCGCGACTACCAGAACCAGCGCAACGAGGGTCAGCCGCAAGGTCAGGGCGGCGACCGTCCGCAGGCGCAGGTCATCTACAACCGCGGTGGCCGCGGGGAGAACTGAGCATGTCCGCACCCACGATGCAGCAGGTGAAGGAGCTTCGCGACCGCACTCAGGCGGGGCTCAACGACTGTAAGGGCGCTCTCACGGAGTCCGGTGGCGACATCGAGAAGGCCGTGGAGATCATCCTCAAGAAGGGCCTCGCCAAGAGCGCGAAGCGTGCCGGCGCGGTCGCTTCCGAAGGCGTCGTCGTCTCGGCTTCGACTCCGGATCACAAGCGCGGCGTCATCGTCGAGGTGAACATCCAGACGGACTTCGCCGCCCGCAATCCGGAGTTTCTCGCATTCGCGGACAAGGTCGCGCAAGCGGCCCTCAACGCGAAGCCGGGCAGCGACCTGAGCGCGGAAGCGTTCCCGGGCGGGAGCGCCACGGTAGAGGAGACGCGCGCGGCGCTCGTCGGCAAGCTCGGTGAGAACATCACCGTGCGTCGCTGGGAGAGCCTGAGCGTGGACGGCCCCGGCAAGGTGCAGTCTTACGTCCACATGGGCGGCAAGATCGGCGTCTTGCTCGCGGTGCGCGCCGGCAACGACACCATCGCCAAGGCGGCGGCGTTCGACAAACTGGCGGACGACTCGGCAATGCAGATCGCCGCCATGGCGCCACTGTATCTGTCCGCGAGCGAGATCCCGGCGGACTCGAAGTCCAAGCAGGGCGACATCTTCAAGGCGCAGTTGGCGGAGGATCCCAAAGCTCCTCCGGCGGCTTCGCACCCGAAGATCATCGAAGGCAAGCTCGCCAAGTGGGCGAAGGAAATCTGCTTGCTGGAGCAGCCGAGCGTGCTCGAGGGCGACAAGTCCGTCGACCAGGTCCGTGAAAGCGTGGCCAAGGAGCTCGGCGGCGAGGTCGTGTTCAGCCGCTTCGTTCGTTTCGAGCGTGGCGAAGGCATCGAGAAGCCGCAGGGCGACGACTTCGCTGCCGAAGTCGCCAAGATGGCCGGCGGCTGAGCTAACTCGGCACCGCGTGCTTCGAGCCCCGCGCGCCGTAAGGTGCCGGGGCTCGCGGCTTTTTGTCTCGAGTCTTGCCAGCGCCGCCGGCCGCGGCTAACGAGCACCTGGTGGACCAGGGGACATTCAATCCATACCAGGCGCCGGGGGAGGACCGTGAGGTCGAGCGGGTCGCCGCAGGGCAGGTACCACTCGTTTTGGCGACGCGCGGCTCACGGCTCGGAGCGTCGATCATCGACGCCTTGCTTGCGATCATCATCGTCGGGCCGCTTCAGTACGTGACTGGCGTCTACGACGATTTCCCCAACGCGACCAAGCCCTCGCCGCTCCAGACCGTGCTGTGGAGCGCGGGTGGGCTCGTGCTCTTCGTGCTGATGCACGGGTACTTCCTCAGGAAGAACGGCCAAACCGTCGGAAAACGGCTACTCCGCATCCGCATCGCGGACGTGACAGACGGCTCGACGCCCGCGCTGGATCGCCTGCTGCTTTGGCGAGTCTTGCCGGTGCACTTGGTGGTGCTCCTTCCGTACGTCGGGGTGTTGGCGTCGCTCGTCGACGCTTTGTTCATCTTCCGGCGTGACCAACGCTGCCTGCACGATCACAGCGC
>JAQSWN010000202.1 GCA_029266615.1 Polyangiaceae bacterium | reverse complement strand
CGAGCCGAGATGATGCCGGCCGACACCGTATGCGACAGGGCGAAGGGATTGCCGATCGCGACCACCCAGTCCCCTACCCGCACCGCTTCCGAGTCCCCGAGCGGCAAGAACGGCAGGTTCTTCTCTTCGACCCGAATGACCGCGACGTCCGTGCGTGGATCGCGACCCACGATGGTGGCTTTGATCTGCCTCTTGCGGCCGAAGACCACGTAGATCTCGCTCGCGCCCTCGATCACGTGGTTGTTGGTGATGATGAGCCCGTTCGGATCGTAAACGAACGCGCTGCCCACGCCTTCACCCACCACCTGGCGACGCCCGGTGATCCCGCGACGCTCTTGCAGCGTCTTCACGAAGACCACGGCCGGGTCCGCCTTGGCAGCCAGATCCGCGAAGCTTGCCGGAGCCTGAACGCCGGGAGGTGCCACGACCTGCACGGGCTGAGTGACGATCGGCGTGCCCGTCACCACTACCGCGCCGGAGGGGACGGCAGGAGCACCGCTGCTCGTGCCCGCGCTCGGCTTTTTGCAGCCCGAGAGCGCGAGTGGGAGCAGCGCCGCCGCTACGAGAGCTCGCCGCGTGAGCTTCACTTGCCCTGCGCGACCTCGACGAAGCGCATGCGAAGGTCGTAGATGGCCTGCGTCAGCACGCGCTCTTCATCGCCGGTGAGGTTACCGTGCGTCTTCTCCTGCAACATGGCCAGAAGGTCGATCGTCTGGCGCGCGAGCGGCAAGTCCTTTTCGCGCGCGCCCGTAACCGGGTCCGGCGCGTCTCCGAGGTGGAGCAGCGCCGAGTGACTCATCGAGACGACCAAGTTGAGGAAGTCGACAGCGGGAAGCTCTTTGGCTTGAGCGTGCTCGGAGTAGGCTCGCTCAGCGGCGTCGTGCTCCCCGTTCTCGCTCACGCCTTCTCTCCTTTTTCCTTGTCCGCGTCGTCCTCTTCCTCGTCGTCCTCGTCTTCCTCTTCGTCCTCTTCCTCGTCTTCGACGGGGGCGACTGCCTTCACCTTGGCCTTCGGGTCGAGCACGACCTCGTCGTCGTCCTCTTCCTCGAAGGGGCGGATGGGCGCCGGGCGCGCAGCGGGGGCAGGACGCGAGATTCGCGGGCCGTCGATCGCGCGCTCGGACTCCTTCTGCAGTGCGGGCTGCTTGAGCTCGAGCACGATGGCCTTGTCTTCCACGTCTAGCAGCGCGGCGTCTTGCCGCTCTACTTCGCTTTCGGTCAGGAGGTTCTTGCGCAGGAGTCGATCGCGGACTCGAATGTCGTTCTTCAGGCTGTCAGAGATGGGCATCGTTTTACCGTCGTGACCCCGGGCTAGCCGCCGGAGGGCCCTTCTGTTAGCGCCGGGTGCCCCCTCGAAGCAAGCTCGCTGCCGGAATCAGCGCTTCTTTGGGCTCTCCGAGGTCCAACAGGGCCGACTCGGCCGCCGAAATCTCGGCATCCTCGGCGGGTCGGACCTCCACGACCTCGACGTCGAACCGCACCTTCTGCCCGGCCAGCGGGTGGTTTCGGTCCAAAATGACCGTTTCCGGCGTGACCTCCAGAACGCGCAGCAGCACCGGCGTGCCTGCAGGCCCGTCGCCTTCGTCCTCGTCGGCGTCGAAGACGTCACCTTCGGCGACGTCCTCCGGGAACTCGTCGCGCAGCACCTCCAGAATGGCCTTCGGGTCGCGTTCGCCGAACGCATCTCGAGGCTTCACGAAGATCGACTTCTTCGCGCCTTGCGGCAGACCCTCGATGGCTTCTTCGAGCGCGGGCAAGGTGCCGCCGAACCCGAACACGAACGCGGTCTCCGTCGGCTCGTCCTGCACGGACTCGCCCTCGGCGTCGCGGATCACGACGCGCAGCCTCACCCACATCTCCGGACCAACTTGAAACGATGCGTCACGACTGCTCATTGCCGCCCCCCTTGCGCCAGAGCCGCCGCGCTAGGCGCCGCGAGGTACCCGGACAGAGCGCTCTCCGCCACGACCCACGGGCTCGCCAAGTAAACGCGTCCGGGTCCGCTCCGCCCCGGGAAGTTGCGGTTCACCGCGCTGACCGTCACCTCGTCCTCGCGCGTGGAGATGCCCGGACCAGAGCCGATGCACGCGCCGCACGCCGGCTCGAGAACGGTGGCACCGGCACGCTCGAAGAGCTCCAGGTAGCCGCGCTCCTCGGCGTACTTGCGGATCTGCAAAGAGCCGAGCTGAATGAAGAGCCGTACGCCGTCCGCGACGCGGCGCCCAGCGCCGAGCCCGGCGCCGAGCACGGCCGCATACGCGTCGATGTCGGTCGCCTTCGAGCCCGTGCACGACCCGCCATAGGCAATGTCGAGACGTACGGCCCCTTCCCGCTGGGATTCACGCAACGAGACGCCGTTGCGCGGATCTCCAGGCAGCGCGACCATGGGCTCGACCTCCGAAAGACTCAGCGTCACGACCGCGGCATACTGCGCATCCGCGTCCGCGCAAGGGCTCTCGGAAAGTAGGGTCCCGCGCCGCGCCGAAAGCTCGCGCCGCGCGCGCTCGTCGAACGGGACGATACCGGTGAACGCGGACGCCTCGACCGCCATATTGGTGAGCGTGGCGCGCTCGTCCAAGTTGAGACTCGTCAGGCCCGGGCCTCCGAACTCCAAGACGCGCGCGCGGAAAGCCCCTGAACGTGCCTCCGGCGTCGAGAGGAGACGGAGCATCGCGTCTTTGGCGGATACCCCGGGCGGAAGCGCCCCGAGCAGCTCCACCTTGACCGTCTCCGGGACCCGCAAGCGCGCGTCGCGCGTAAAAAACGCGTTGGCCATGTCCGTGCTCCCGACCCCGAACGCCAACGCGCCGAGCGCGCCCGCCGTGCACGTGTGCGAGTCCGTACCGATGATGACGGTGCCGGGCAGCCCCAGCTCATCCAGCACCACGTTGTGGCAGATGCCGTAGCTCTGCGGACCCGTCGGCCCCGCCACCTCATCGAATAAGCGGACGCCATGACGCTCCGCGAAGCGCTCCTGAGCGCGTTTCAGCTCCAGGGCATGGTCGTAGAGCTTGAGCTCCCGGTGCCGCGGCGTGAGCGCTTGGCCGAGCAGCGTGAGGTGATCACGAAACAGCACGAGGCTTGCGGGCTCCGCGACGGGCGCGTCTTCGCCGAAGCCTTGGCGGAAGAGCGCGTCGGCCATGGCGGTGACGTAGTCGTGCGAGAAGCGTAAGTCCGCGCGCACGAAATAGGACTCTCCCGGCGCGACGCTCGGCACGCCCAGCGCTCCGCCCTCGCCGACGACGTGGGCGGCAATCAGCTTCTCGACCAGCGTCATCGGTCGCACGGCTGCGCGCGGCGGCGCCTTCGGCACGCGCCCTTGCAGACGCCGCGCGTTGTACGCGAACAAGCCGCCTGCTTCGACCACGTCCTTGGCGAGCCCGTCCAAGCCACGCACGAGCTCGCTCGTTTCAATCCGCTCGCCTCGAAGGAGCCGCGGCAGCAGACCGAAGTCCGTGCTCACGTACACGCCGAGATTCTGACAATTTTGCAGGAAGATCTTCTCGACGCTGGCGGCGATGATCAGCCGAATGCCGGCCGCCTTCAGCGAGAACGGCGCGGTTTCGCGTGACGAGCCGTAGCCGAAGCTCTCCCCCGCCACGAGCACGTCGAAGCCGCCGCGCTCCACCTCTCCTGCCTCCACGACCCCACCCGCGAGCCCCACCAGGCAGTAACGCGCCAGAGTAGCGTCGAAGTAGTAGCAGGCCCACGCGGGCGTGATTTCGTCCGTCGAGACCCGATCGCGCAGGGGGAGCGCGTCCGCCACGTCCACGGAGCGTTCGTTGCCGGTCAGTTGGGCCCGCAGCCGCTCCGCGTCCTGGCACAGTGAGAGCACACGCCCCTGAAGGGAAAAACCGTCACTCAACGCAGAGCCTCGACAACCGACATGACCGAAGAGTATGCCGAAAGCCGTGCAGCTGCCGCCCCGGAAAACGCTCGCGCTGGCGCTCGGGCTCGTCGGTCCCCTCCTCGCCGGCCCCGCTTGCCAGAACCGCAGTCCGCGAGGCACGACGGGGACGCAAGCTGCGCCGAGCGCCAGCGTCGCGGCGAGCGGTCATCGGCCCACGACGGAGCCCGTCGCGCGTGAAACCCGGCCCATCCCGGCCGGCACCCTGCGCGCTGGCAGCACCCCCGGCGACGCCGGGCGGGTGCCGGAGTTGGAAGCGAAAAATCAAGAAGTCGAGCTCGGCCCCTTCGGCATGGATCGCCTCCCTTACCCGAATGACCCCGCCCAGCCTCCGCTCCTCGGCAAGTCGCGTGACGAAGCGCGGAGGCTCTGCGCGGAGCGTGGCGCGCGGCTCTGCACCGAGGTCGAATGGGAGCGCGCCTGCAAGGGACCGAAGCAAGATCCGTATCCATCGGGGCTGATTTGGGATCCCAGCTGCACGGCGGGCGCGCGCGCCTGCGCGACCGGCTTCGACGTGCTCGGGCTAGGTACCGTCGCCGGCGAGTGGGTCGCGGGAGAGCTCACCATCGACGACAAGCGGCGGGCGATGGTGCGCGGCGCCGGCAAGAACGCAGCGCCGACGGAGCACCGCTGCGCTGCGCGCCACCCTACGGATTCGGCCACCCAAAGCGATGACATCGGCTTTCGTTGCTGCACGGGCGCCCCTAACGCCGCGGTCGTGGCCGAGCCGAAGGCAGGACCGGTGTTTACGAAGACCAAGCTCACTGCCGAGCAGCTAGAGCAGGCGCTGGCCGCCGACCCCGCCGGCAAGCTGCTGGCCCGTGACATCAAGTTCTTCCGCGAAGACGGCGCGAACACGGTGTTGGCGCGCGGCTCGGGCGAGAAAAAGGGCTTCGACTTCACCGTCTCGCCGCTGCTGTGGAACCCCACCGCGGGCGCGGAGATTCTGCTCGTCGCAGCCCGCTCCGGAGAGAGTACCTCGTTCGTCGCTGCGTTCCATGTCCTACCCGGGGGGCAGTACCGGCTCGCCTCCAGCTTCGTGCTGCAGAACGAGCCCGGGCCGGTAGCGTTCGCCTACAGCCCGGACATCAAACCTCGCGTCCACTTCACGACCTGCTGGGGCTGCCCGGGCGAGACGGGCAAGGCCCTCTTTCGCAAGCCGGAGACGGTCGTGATCGTCCAGCCCTAGCGCGAGTCGAGCAACGAGTGGCGAGGCTCGACTGAGCCCCACCGCTCACCACTCACTCGTTCAGCTGCTGGGCCAGGTAGTTCTCGCGCCCCATGTCGGCCAGCTGGTGAAGCTGGGCTTCGAGCCAGTCAATCGCGTCCTCTTCCTCGGCCAAAATCTTCTCGACGAGGTCGCGGGTACCGCCGTCGTTCTTGTTGAGGCACAGCTGAATCGTGCGGTTGAGACGAGCGACCGCTTCCAGCTCCAACGTGAGGTCGAGCTTGTGCATCTCGATCGGCTCCTCCCCCACCCGTACGGGTGAAAGGCGCTGCATGTTGGGGACCCCCCCCAGGTAGAGAATGCGCTCGATCACGCGATCGGCGTGCTTCATCTCCTCGATGGATTCTTCGCGCTTTACCTTGGCCAGCCGGTTGTAGCCCCAGTTCTCCAGCATTTTGTAGTGGATGAAGTACTGGTTGATGGCCGTGAGCTCCGAGGTGAGGATCTCGTTCAGCGCGTCTACGATTTCAGCGTCGCCTCGCATAGTAGCGGGACCCTACCACAGGTCGTCGCCCTAGGCCGCAACAAAACCCTAAGGATTTCGCGGTTGTAGAGAATGACTTTGACAATCACTTTCAACAAGCTAGGGTGCCTGAGCCGCTCATGATCGTCTGCCACTGCCATGGTGTCACCGACCGCGAAATTCGAGCCTGCGTGCAAAACGGAGCCAGGTCGCTCGGCGACGTGGGCGACCATTGTGGGGCCAGCACCGGCTGCGGCGGCTGCGCTTCGTTGGTTGCCGACATCGTCCACGGAGAGCGCCGCCGTCTGTGCATGGTGAAGACTGAGTCCACCGCGTCGAATTTGGGCCTTTCCGCGGCTCTCGCGGGCTGAGGCCCTTTACACCATCGCCGTGCTGCCCCAAGTGGGTAGCGGTATGCGACGAGCTCTCGCGCGGTTCTTCGATGGCGCTTTCGGGCGCTATGCGGCGACCAGTGCGCTCGCCACCGGAACGGACTTTGCCTTTGCAGGCTCACTGCACAGCGCTGGCATGTCCGCCGCCGCCGCGACCTTTTTGGGCTGCGCAGCGGGTGGCGTCGTCTCCTTCTCGCTGAGCCGCAGGTGGACGTTCCAGGCTGGAGCGGGGCGCGCGCTCCCTCAGGTCGGCCGGTTCCTCTTCGTGTGGGCGACGAGCGCGCTCCTGAACTCGACCGGCGTTCCGGTTCTGTTGGGCTTCCTCGGCTCGTTTTCGGTGGCGTGGGGCTTTGTTCGGGCCGCCGTGTACTTAGGCTGGAACTACCCGCTCTCCCGCTGGTTCGTCTTCGCGCCGGAGCAGCTGCCGGAGGGCGAAACCGGCCCGATCGCTGGCTCGCCAGGGTCCGAGTTAGAGCCGCGCCCGCTCAGCGGCCCGTGACACACAGCTCGAAGCGGGCTTCCTCCGCAGGATTGCAGCGCACGGTGGCGCCCGCGACTCCGGCCGCGATGCGCGCCGCATAGAGCCCGAGCCCGCGGCTGTATCGACCGCCGGATACGTTTTTGGTCGAGAGCTGCCCCTCAGCCGTGAACGCCTGCTCACCCACTTCTCGCGCCAGCGGGACCCCGCTGTCCGTGACGCCTACGATGACCTCCGCGCCGACTCGAGCCGCGCGCACCGTGACCTTGCCGGATTCGCCCGCATGCTGAATCGCATTTCGGATCAAGTTCGAGAGCGCTCGCAGCAGCATGTCCCGATTGGCCAGGCACCGGAGGTCCTGCGCGGAGTCCGCGTCCACTTCCAGACGCACTCGGTAGCTGTCGGCGAAGCGCCGTGACTTTTGCGACGCTTCTCGTAGTAAATCTCTGACCGCGAACTCGAGAGGCTCGCGCCGCTTCGCGCCGTCCAGCGCGAGCGCGAAAAGCTCCAGGTTGTCCGTGATGTGGCCGAGAGCGTCACTCGATGCGGCGACGTCCTCCAGCGCCTAGTGCGCCTCGGTATCCGCCGAGCCCACCACCGACCCGAGGAAGCTCACGTTGCTGTGCAGCGCCGACAGTGGATTGCGCAGGTCATGCGCGAAAAGGCCCAGTAGGGCGCTCACCAGCTCGGAGCTCAGCTCTTCCTTCATCAGCCCTTGCCGGAGCAAAATAGGCTCCGAACGAGCCCTTACTATCTCACAACGAGCCCAGAAAATCGCGAAGCACTTCTCGAAGTCGCTCGTGCTCCTCGAGGGGCAAGACGTGCGAGCCTCCCTCGATGAGCTCTAACCTGGCGCCGGGGATGGTCTCCGCCATGGCGACCGACACCTCGGGCGGGGTGAAAGTGTCTTTCGAGCCGGCGACCACGAGCGTCGGCACGCGAATCTGAGGCAGGAGGTCTTGGGCCGAGTGCTCGCCCGCGGCGCGCAGCATGCGCACGAAGAGCTGAAAATCCACGTGCACGGCGTGGCGGAAGTAGGGCTCCACGTCCTCTACCCTCACCTTCGCAGGATCGATATCCCCCGTCATCATCGCGACCTTGAGCGCAGCCCGCACGGGGACGCGCGCCCACAACGCCTTGAGCAGGCGTGGATGCCGCTCTGCAAAGCCCTGCACGTTCGGCAGCACGGTCGACAGCACGTCCGATCCCTTGAACGTGTGGGTGACACGGCCGAAGCTACCGCAGAGCAGCACCATCGCCTTCACCCGCTCTGGCTTCGCACGATACGCTTCCAGGCACACTTGAGTACCTAGGGAATGCCCCACCAAGATCACTTCCGGGTCGCCCAAATGCTCGCGCACGGCGTTCATGTCGGAAGCATGCGCGGTCACGTCCAGCTGCGCGTGATCTACGGGCAAGCCGCTGCGGCCGTGGCCGCGATAGTGAAAATGCGCGACCGGCAGCTGTTCCGCCAGGTCGTCCCACAGGTAACGATAGATGTACCCGTCGCAGACGAGTCCATCGCACAGGAGCGCGGTTGGCGCTCCTGACGTTCCGGTGACTGGCGGATGCTGCCGGACGTAGAGACGAGTGCCGTCGCGTCCTAACGCGAACGACTCGAGCGCCGAATCAGGTGGCGGCCTCTTCCTCGTCGTCACTGATGTCGTTCACGCTCGGGATCTTCTTGATCTCGAGCCGAGCCATCTTCCACGCACGTTGTACAACCCAAGACAGTGAGCGGTCGAGCCGCGCTGCCTCGTCCTTGATTTCCTGCAGCATTGCTTCAGGGAAATACAAGCTTTGCTTGCGCTTATCGCTACCAGCGGTCTTGTTGGATTCGTTGTCGGCCACGCATACCCTCGGTATGTAGGGAGGTGTCTCGAGACACCTACGAAGACTCAAACCTCATCACTACCACCCACAGAGCTTGGGGATCAACAGCTTAACGCGCCCGGGGGCCTCGCACCTTCGCTTCATTAATAGGAGGGGGCCGCACGGCGCTCGCGCCCGGCCAATTTGCCTACATCTAGCGCGCGCAATCGCGGGCATTTAAGCGATGAAACGAGGGCAATGCCTTGCTTTGAGGCAAGGCTCGGCAGAACACTCGCTCCATGACGATTTCGGTCTTCGGGCGACGGCGCAGGCTGCTCGAGCTCGGGCTCGCGGCGCTCGTTGGCGGAGCGGTCACGAGCTTTTTCGGGGCCGGCGGCCACGGCGCGTTCGAAATCCGAGAAGCGCAGGCGCGGAGCGAATGGGACAACCCCTACTTCCCGTTCGAGCAGCTCGGGCGCGTGCTCGCATGGGTGGAGAACGAATACGTGGACCCCGTCGAGCGTAAGCGTCTCGTCGAGGGCGCCATCAAAGGCATGGTCGCCGAGCTCGACCCGCACTCGTCCTACTTGCCAGCGGAGGACTACGGCATCTTCCAAGCCGACACGGAGGGGCACTTCGGCGGCATCGGCGTGGAGGTGGATTTTGGAGACGAGTACATCACCATCATCGCGCCGATAGACGGCTCGCCGGCGGCCCTCGGCGGCATCCTTCCCGGAGATCGCATCTTGGCGATCGACAACCAGAGCGTACGCGGCCGCAACGCCGCGGATCTCGTGCGTCTAATGCGCGGCGAGCCCAACACGAAAGTGCTGCTCACCGTGCGACGCAAGGCGCAGGAGAAGCTGCTCTACTTCAAGCTCACGCGCCAAATCATCAACGTGTCCAGCGTAGCCAGCAAACCGCTCAAGGGTGGCGTGGGCTACTTGCGCATCAAGACTTTTCAGAACGGCACCCACGCCGAGCTCCTCGGGCAGGTGAAGAAGCTCCGCGCCGAGTCCGGCGGCGACCTCAACGGAGTGATCCTGGATATGCGCAACAACCCCGGGGGTCTCGTGAACGAAGCGACGGCGGTCGCAGACGAGTTCCTTTCGGGCGGAGTGATCTTCACCACGCGTCGGCGCGGGCAAATCATCGACGATTTGCGGGCGAACGGCGGCGGCGCGCTGCGGCGCGGCCCGGTCGTGGTGCTCGTCAACGAGTACAGCGCGAGCGCCGCGGAGCTAGTGAGCGGCGCGCTGCAGGACAACAAGCGCGCGACGATCGTGGGCGCGCCTACGTTCGGCAAAGGCTCGGTGCAGAGCATCGTGGACCTACCGGGCGGCGCGGGCCTACGCCTGACTACGCTGCGCTATTACACGCCGAGCGGGCGCCCCATTCAGGCCCAGGGGGTAAAGCCGGACATCCTAGTTGGCGGCGCCAGCGCCGCGCTCGGCTACGGCGTGCTGAAGGAAGAGAACTTGGAAGGTTATCTGCCGCCCGTGGAAGGCGGGCGCGCCCCTGTCGCGAGGCCACCGGAAGCACCGGACGCCCCCAAGCCAGAGACCGAAGCCAAGGGCGAAGCAGAGCTGGACCTCGGTATGTCACGAGACGTGCCGACGGATCCGGAGACGGGTGCGGACGAAGCCCTCAAGGTCGGTTACCGCGTCGTGACGGGGCGCTATGAGCGCGCGAAGCCTGCCCCATCCAAATAGCGGCTGCAGGCGGAGCGCTCGCCGGCGCCGCATCGGCGACTAACCGCGCGGCCGCCAATTTTGCGGCGGTTACTTTTCGCGCGTGACGACTTCGTTCGGCGCCGCGGCCATGGCCGCGAGCAGCTCGCGGTTCATCTTCGCGATGAAGCCGATGCTGATGCCCTTCGGGCACGCGGCCTCGCACTCGCCGTGGCTGGTGCAGTGGCCGAAGCCTTCCGCGTCCATTTGCCCGACCATCTTCCGCGCGCGGTCTTGTCGCTCTGGTTCGCCTTGGGGCAAGAGCGCCAGGTGCGCGATCTTCGCGGCCGTGAACAGCGCCGCGGAAGCGTTCGGACACGCGGCGACGCAAGCACCGCAGCCGATGCAGGTCGCAGCGTCGAACGCCTTGTCCGAATCCACCTTCGCGATGGGCAGTGAATTCGCCTCCGGCGCGCTGCCGGTGCGTACGGAGACGTAGCCTCCGGCCTGGATGATGCGGTCGAGGGCGGTGCGATCCACCACGAGGTCACGCAGGACCGGGAACGCCCCCGCGCGCCACGGCTCCACCGTAAGCTCGTCTCCGTCCTTGAAGGTGCGCATGTGCAGCTGGCAGGTGGTGGTGCCGCTAGACGGCCCGTGCGGCACGCCGTCGATCACCACGCCGCACATGCCGCAAATGCCCTCGCGGCAATCGTGGTCGAAGGCGATTGGGTCTTCTCCCTTGGCGAGCAGCTCTTCGTTCACGACGTCCAGCATTTCCAGGAACGACATATGGTCGTTCACGTTGTTCGCTTCGTAGCGGACGAACTGGCCGGGCGCGCTCGCGCTCTTCTGGCGCCACACATTGAGCACCAGACGCATGTTGCGAGACATTACTTGTAGCTCCTCTGGCTCGGGTGGACGTATTCGAAGGTGAGCGGCTCTTTGTTGAGCTTGGGCCTCGTGACGTCGCCTGTGTATTCCCAGGCGGCGACGTACGAGAACTCCTCGTCGTTACGTTGCGCCTCGCCTTCCTCCGTTTGGTATTCCTCGCGGAAGTGACCGCCGGCAGACTCCTCGCGGTGCAGCGCGTCTCGGCACATGAGCTCACCGAATTCGAGAAAATCCGCGACTCGACCGGCCTTTTCCAACGACTGGTTGAGCTCTTCCCCGGTGCCGGGCACGAGCAAGTTGCTCCAAAACTCCTCGCGTAGCGCGGGGATCTTCTGAAGGGCCATTTCCAGACCGGCCTTGGTTCGCCCCATGCCGCACTGATCCCAAACGAGCGAGCCAAGCTCGCGGTGGAACGAGTCCGGCGTGCGCTTGCCTCGGATGCTGAGCAGCTGGTTGATGCGACCTTCCACCTCACCTTGAGTTTGCCGCACCGCGGGGTGACTTTCGTCAACGCCGCCCGCCTTCTGCGCGGCGAGGTAGTTGCTGACCGTGACGGGCAGGATGAAGTAGCCGTCCGCCAAACCTTGCATCAGCGCGCTCGCGCCCAAGCGGTTCGCGCCGTGGTCCGAGAAGTTCGCTTCCCCGCCCACGAAGAGCCCGGGAATGGTGCTCTGTAGCTCGTAGTCCACCCAGAGCCCGCCCATCGTGTAGTGGATGGCCGGGTACATGCGCATCGGCACCTTGTACGGATCTTCGCCCGTGATGCGCTCGTACATCTGGAACAAGTTGTCGTAGCGCTCCGCGACCGCGCTCTGACCGAGCCGCTTGATGGCGTCACCGAAGTCCAGATAGACGCCGCGGCGCACGCCCAGCACTTCCGGACCGACGCCGCGCCCCTGGTCGCACATGTCTTTGGCGCGACGCGAGGCGATGTCGCGCGGCACCAAGTTGCCGAAGCTCGGGTACAGGCGCTCCAGGTAGTAGTCACGCTCCGACTCGGGGATGCTCGCCGGATCCTTCGTGCAGTCGGCGGCGTTCTTCGGTACCCAGACGCGGCCGTCGTTGCGAAGCGACTCGCTCATGAGCGTGAGCTTGGACTGGTAGGCGCCGCTCTGCGGGATGCAGGTGGGGTGAATCTGCGTGTAGCAGGGGTTGGCGAAGAGCGCGCCGCGCCGATGCGAGCGCCACGTTGCGGTCGCGTTGCAGCCCTTCGCGTTCGTCGACAGATAAAAGACGTTGCCGTAGCCGCCCGAGCAGAGCACCACCACGTCTGCCACGTGGGACGAGATTTTGCCGGTCACCATGTCGCGCACCACGATGCCGCGGGCCTTACCGTCGATGACGATGAGGTCCAGCATCTCCGTGCGCGCGTACATCTTCACCGTGCCGGCCTCGATCTGCCGCGAGAGCGACTGGTAGGCGCCGAGCAGCAGCTGCTGCCCGGTTTGGCCACGCGCGTAGAAGGTGCGCGCGACCTGGGCCCCGCCGAAAGAACGGTTACCGTAGTTCTTGGCGGCGTTGATGCCGCCCTGGGCCGCGATGCTGTGGGCGCGACGCGGGCTGTCTTGGTAGCAGAAGCAGGAGACGTTGTAGCCCATCTCCCCGAAGGTGGCCGCGGCCGCGCCACCGGCGAGGCCGGAGCCGACCACGATGACGCGGTACTTACGGCGGTTGGCCGGGTTGACGAGCTTGCTGTGGAAGCGGTGTTCGCTCCAGCGGTTCTCGATTGGTCCCGCAGGGGCGCGCGAGGAAAGTTCCATGAGGATTTTGCGTTCCGAAGCTTCAGTGAATGATGCCGAACAGCACGCTGAGCGGCATCACGATGTTGCCCGCCGTGACCAGGAAAGCGAAGGCGCGCGCCCCGTGACGAGCACGCGTGTTGTAGCGCGGGTGGTTCAGCCCCAGCGACTGCAGCAGGCTGTAGGCGCCGTGATACAGGTGCATGCCGAGCAGCGCGTTGGCCGTCACGTACAGGAGCGTGACCCACCAGATGGAGAAACCGGCGACGAAGTTGCCGTAGGCGTCCACCTTGCTGAACTCATGCCCGCCCAGCGAAAGCCCGGGGAACGTGAAGTGCGCGAGGTGGAACAGGATGTAGAGCAGCAGCGCGGGGCCGCTGTACTTCATCGTCGCCCCCGCATAGCTGGTGGCGATGTTCTTCTTCACCTTGTACGCGATAGGGCGCGCCGCCAGCGAGCGCTGGTAAAGCTGCACCACCATCACGATGTGAGTGACGACGGCGAGCAGGAGCACGCTGCGCGCGCCCCAGAGCACCAGAGCGTTGCCCTTGAGCGTCGCGGCGTAACCGTTGAACGCCTCGGCCCCCAGGAAAACCTGGAGGTTGCCGAGCATGTGCACGATCACGAAGCCGAAGAGGATGACGCCGCTGACCGCGAGCAGCGCCTTCTTACCGATCGTCGTGTCACCGAAGGTGAGCGTCTTCTGAGTCGTCGCTGTAGCCATCAATCTTCCTGAGAAGGAGCGCTGCGAACCGGGAGTGCGTTCAGCTCTTGAGGAGCTGGCGCAGCACGTACTGCAGGATGCCACCGTGCTGGTAGTAAGCCAGCTCGACCGCGGTATCGATACGGGCGCGGACCTGGATCCGCTTGACCGAACCGTCCGCCGCCGTGGCTTCGACGGCCAGCAGCTTGCCGGGGGCGAGCCCTTCCGCGATGCCGGTGATGGAGAACACTTCCTCGCCGCTGAGCCCGAGGGACTCTTTCGTCTCCCCGTTCACGAACTGGAGCGGGAGCACGCCCATGCCGATGAGGTTCGAG
>JAQSWN010000201.1 GCA_029266615.1 Polyangiaceae bacterium | reverse complement strand
TGGGCGAGAAATCGTCCGGGTTGCTCGATGCTTTCCTGCAGCTCGTAACAATTGAACGTCAGATTGTCCGAGATTGTCTGGACTTGCGCGTCCCACATGGCCTCGCGCGAGTCGTTATGCCCCGCTCAGAAACAGCTAAGTCACCAAATCCGCTTGAAACCGCCGTTTGGCGGCGCGGCATGCAGCTTGCTCAAGCCCTCCTCCGTAAACTCGTAACCGGAGGCATCATGGTTCGCTTCACTACTGCATCGGTGTGTATGGCTCTCTCGCTCTCGCTGGCTGCTGGCTGCAACAAGGCACAAGACGAGCAGCGCAACGCGGACGAGGCCCGTGCCGAGGCCGATAACAAGGTCAACGAGGCCAATCGCGAAGCTACGGACAAGATCAACGCCGCGCAGGCGGAGGCCGACAAGAAGGTCGCCGACGCCCAGGCGAGCTTCTTGAAGCTTCGCGAGGACTACCGTCACAACATGACGGAGGACCTCGTCAAGGTGGACAAGGACATCGCCGATCTCGACGCGAAGGCGAAGACCGAAAAGGGCAAGAGCAAGACCGAGCTCGACGCGGCGCTGCCGAATATTCGCACGCTGCGAGAGAACGTGGCGACCGAGTACCGCTCGCTCGAGCTGGCCTCGGCCATCACCTGGGACGACGCCAAGGGTCGCGTCGACAAGGCCGTCGACGAGCTGAAGAAGGCAATCGACAAGGTAGACTAAGCCTGCCGCCGCCCGCAGGTTGCGGGCAATGGCCGGCGCTCTGCAGGCCACGGACGGTGCGATGGTCGCGCGTGCTTCGTCCTCCCCGACGTTAGCGTGCCGCCCATCTCACCGTCCGTGGCCGAGGTAGCCAAAACACGAGGAGAGCGAACATGCCGAGCGTAGCCGAGCCGAAAACCGTTTTTCAGCATCCCTGGCGCATCGCCTCCTTGATTGGCGTGGTCGCCAACGTGACCTACAACTTCGCTTACTCGCGCGTGGGGAGCCCCACGCCGACTGTCGCCGACGTGAGCAACGCGTACCCCACGCTCTTCACGCCGGCCGGCTACGCATTTGCCATCTGGGGGCTCATCTACGGGGCCACCCTCGTTTACGCCGTCATGGCGCTGATGCCCAAGCAGCTCGGTGTGCTGATGCACGACCGGGTTGCTCCGTGGCTCCTGCTGACGAACGCGCTCGCGAGCCTGTGGGTATCGCTTTTCAGTCAAGCCGAGCTCGGGCCAAGCACGCTCATCATTGCTGCAACCTTGGTCTGCGCCGTCGTCATGTACTCCATGGTGAGCGACCATCTGGTCAGCGAGCACTTGAGCCACGGCTGGCGCGTGCCGTTTGGCCTTTGGCTCGGTTGGCTGTCGGTAGCCACGCTGGCCAACTTCAACATTGCGTTCTCCGCGGCTGGCTGGAGCGGGTTCCCCCTCTCTGAGCCGCTGTGGACTTCCGTCCTACTCTTGTTCGCGGCGTTGGTGGCGTCGGGCGTCGGCGCGCTATTTCTCGACCCGGTGGTGCCGTTCGTCGTCGCCTGGGCAGCGCTCGCGATCGCGGTCGGGCACTTTCAGGAGTCAGCTTGGGTCGCCTTCGTGGCGATGCTCGTCGCGGTGAAGTCGGCTTTCAGCGGGCTGCGCCTCTCCCTCTTCAGCAGTCTGCCGATGCCGCGTGCTCAGCGAGAGCATATCGAGGCGATGTTGCGGTTCGTGCCCGCGCGTACCCGCGCTTAGCGTCACCACCAAAACGTCGCTTCTATCTTGAAAACGTTGAGATCTGGCCGCATCGTGGATGCGCTGCGCAGGTCTCCGTCTTGAAGCTCGGAGTTGATACCGAAGCCGTCAGGCGGTGTGGCCGCGGACGGAGGCTGCACGCAGAGCGCGGAGCCCGTGCTCCGAAGCCTCGCAAAATCCGCCGGTGATACCGCCCCCGTGCACTCCCGACGATTGTAGATGTAGCGCGAGTATTGAAACGTCAGCTGCTCGCGAGTCACCCAGTTCGAGGTGAAGACGAGCCGCGGCGACAGCACGGCGAAAGATTGCTCCGGCACGTCCTGGTTGGGCTGCAAGCGGTCGAAGCGGAGCGCGGCCGTGATAGCGGGAGTGGCGCGGTACTGAATGTCGGCGCCGTACTTCAGCTTCAGGTTGCCGTCGGTGGGGCCCCAGATCGTCTTGTCCGTGGGTCGGTAGTCGCTCTTGACCTTGTTGAGCATGCCGTAGAGGACGAGCTTGAGGTCGGCGCCTTCCCCCCAGAACTTTTGGCCGCCTTCTTCCCTCATTTGCAAGAAGTTGGTGAGCGAAAATTCGTACTGACCCAGCACGGAGTCCACACTGCCCGTGCCCGCGCTACACCCGATGGGGGCTGGGACGGGGCCGGGACCCACCAGGCCTCCCTTGCGCTCGTTGGGCCCGGACATCTGCGGATCGTCGAAGGCCGCGACGCAGCCTGGACCGAGGTAGTTGTCGACGACCCCGAGCTGGTACTCGCCGCCGCCGGACGCGTGCAGCACGTCGAGCGCGCGCCCGACGACGAGCGCGTTCTTTGCTCCTACGTGCGAATAGCCGGCGTACACGTAGCCCCACGCGCCCAAATCAGCGCGGACGTCTGCGCCGGCGACCCACAGCTTGCCGTCAGGAAAGTCCACTACCGAGCTTGCGTATTCGGTGGCTTGCTTGCTCACGTCGTACGGTCGGTCCTCTTCTTGCGCCCAGCTGTACAGCAGGTGAGCTGAAAATTGCAGGTCTCGGCCGCGCTGGAGCCCGGCGTGGCCATGCGCAAGCATCGTGAACCGCGCGTTGTTGAAGCTACTCGGATCCGGGCGCTTGCCGCCCAAGCCTTCCTCGAGCCACAGAGTCCACTCCTCGTTCAAATCGTACTCGGCGCGTAGCGTCTCGCCGATCACGTGGGTTCGACCGAACAGGTAGGTGTCGTACTCGCCAGCGTCGTACTTGCCGGCCGCGCCGTAACGATCCTGAGAGGCACCGACCTTGAGCATCAGGCGCAAGTTTTCGTAGCCCAGGTCCGGAGTCAGCGTGACGAATGCTTGGCCGATTCCGTACTGGGTTTTCGGGTCGTTGAAGCTCGCGTCCGTGAAGTTGTAGCCTTGCAGGCCGACGGTCGCTTTGGCCCAGGAGTTGCCGATGCCGAAGAATAGCTCCGCCCAGTCGCTGCGATTGTGAGCGGTGGACTGCCAGCTCAGGGACTGTCCGTCGGGGATGATCGGCGCGTGCAGCGTCAAGCTACTCTGGCCCGGCGCTCGGTCGCTGAGGTCCGTCTCGCTTTGCTTGCCTTCGTCCACCGCACGCGGCGCTGGACGAGACCCCAGCCCGACGCGGAACGGCACACGAAAGTAGCCATGGAAGTCGGTCTGCCAGGCCGACTTCGCTTCGGTGCTTTCCGGACCACCGCGCGTTACGGGCGAAGCGGCCAAGCTTTGGCGTGCCGACGTTGCGGCCTTCGCGCGCGGAGGGCTAGGCAGAGTGGGGGTGGGGTTGACGGTCGCTTCTTGCGCCCACGCCGGCAAGGCGACGAGCGAAGCGACGACGGCGAGACCGACCTTCACGGCGCACCCGCCGCGTCTTCCGTGATGACGCGGATGGCGGTGACGCAAAAGTCGTAGGGAGTGGAGCTGCCCGCTCCGGTGAAGACTTGGAACTGGAGGGCCTCGACTCGCGTCGGATCGAGCGGAGTCTTGGTCGCTACCCAACTGCCTTGCTTGACGTCCGTGACTGCAAACGTCGTCGTACCGGGAACCAAAGCGTCCACGAAACTCGAGTCCGCGACGCCGTTCATCGTCAGGTTGATGCGGATTCGCGCGGGGGCGTTTCCCGCAATATCTACGGAAAATCCGCGGATTTTTGCTTTGGTGAGGTCAAAGGCGTTTTTCATGGCCGGAGCGCCCGGCTCCCCGCCGGGGCTCGCCAAGTCGAGCGCCAGACCCGCGCCCCACTGGGCCGCGAACATCATCTCTTTGACTTGTACGGCCGTGCCTTTGATGCACGCGCGGGTGCCGTCTACGGACCAGCCCGGCTTGCCGTCGGCGCCGGTGATCGTGGTGTCCGGCGCCGTGCACGGCAGGCCAGACGGAGGCTCACAGTCACTGTAAGCGTAGAAAGGGCCCTCGATTTGGAATGGATTGCTGTCTTTGGCGACGAAGCCCTCCGCGGTCCACGAGAGCGCGGTCCCCGGCGGCGTCGCGCTGCCGCCCACACCGGCGGCGCCCGAAGCGCCTCCCGGCGAGCTTCCGCCCATCGTGACCGTGCTTCCGCCGGTCCCGGCGCCTGCACCCGGTACATCGGTCCCCGCGTCATCGCACGCGAGCGATCCGAGCGCGATGGCGCTGGCCGTCGCGATGCCCGCAAGCCGAGCAATCTCCTCTCTCATCGATACACCCTTTCTTGTCGACGAACTCGACTAGAAAGATGTGTCTAGACTCCTGGATCGATCGGATTTTCCGACCGGGCGTTTACTTGGGGTGACAGAGCAAGCCAACGTCGTCGATCGTGAAGTCGAAGCTCTCCACCGGATCCGTCTGAAATCGCACGCCGTACACCGCGGACGTAGCGATGGACGCTGGGTGCGGCTCGCCCCAACCTTCTTGCGCGAGCTCGGCCCACGTGAAGCTGTAGCGCCGGAACGCCGTACCCAAGATGATGTCCGCGCCAAAGTAGTCGCTGCAAGTCGAGTAGTCTGCATACTCGCGGCACTGACCACCGCGCGGCGCGGTCGCGATGTCCGTCATCGCGAAGCGCAGCGTGGAGGCCGTGCTCGGCGCGCGCCGCGCCCAGAACGTGATGCCCGCGTAGCTCGACACATCGTAAGGTTTTTGGTTCAACAGCTCGAAGCCGATGCCCGCCCCCCACTTGCTGAAGCCAGCGCCATAGCTCCGCGCTGCGAAGTGGCTCCCGGAGCGCGGTGGATCGAGCTCGGTCATGACGAATGTCTCGTCTTCCGACGTCGGCACCTGCGTGCCGGTCTTGTCGTTGAACGCGAACCACACGCCGCCCCGCCTCGCGGTGTCCTCGATGGTGCCGTCCCCATCTTCCATTTGGTCGATGATTTCGATGTCCGCACCCATCGCGCAGACACCGAGCTTCTTACCGCCGCGGACGGCGTACTCTTCCGTGCCACCGAGCCGATGCCCCTCGTCGCTGCAGCCCAGCGCGAGCAAGCCGATGAGCGCCGCTCCCCAGCGACGTACGTGCTTAGCGCTCCGCGGCCAAACGGCGCAGCGAATCTGCATGGGCGTCTCGAGGATAGAGGGAGATGATGTGTCGTGCCTGCTCGGACGCCGCCGCGCGCTGGCCAGTTGCGAGCAGCAGACGCACTCGCAAGAGCGCGGCTTCCCGCGCGAGGATGCCGCTGGGCTCTCCCGCCTGGTATTGCTGCAGCAGTTGGGCGGCAGTGCCGGTGTCGCCGCTCGCGAGCGCGGTACGAGCGCTCGCGAGAAGGCGAGTTTCGGCCGCTAGCGAAGCGGCGTTTGGCGTGACTCCCTTCGGTGCCTCCGGCGCGGGCGCGTCCAAGATGGCGGGGGCCGACGGGGCCTCCTGTGGCACCACGACCGTGGCGGGCCGGGGCGCGGGCGAGAGCGAACGCCGGCTGCTCGGCTCGACGACGGCGGGCTCGGGCGGCGGCGTTACAGCCACGACCTCCACCGCACTGACGGGCGTCGCTGCCTGCGGGGCAGACAGCCCTGGCTGCGTCCGTGAGCTCGTGACCACCGCCACGGAAGGCGCTGAGCCTTCGGCGGAAAGGGTTCGATCGACCGTCGTCAGGGCGAGGAAGCTGACGATCGCGCCGCCGACCAGAGCTTTGCCGAGCGTGAGCAAAGACGCAGCTCCCGCGGTCGCCGCGACGCCGGGGGCAACTCCAGACACCACGAGCGGGGCCGCAGCCGCGGGGCTCGCCCCGAGCGAGGTTGCCACGGCCGGCAAGGTGGTGACGAGCGCGGTTGCGGCCGTCGCGGTCAAGCCTAGGGCCAGCGCGGCGTCGCGCAGGCTCGCTTCGCTCGGCGATTCAGCCAGAACGGCGCCCAGCAGCGCGCGCTCCAGCGGGTCATCAGTGCTTTCCAGCAGGCGCGAGTGCTCGTTCACCTTGCGCCTCCCGCGCCGCGCGCGCGCAGCCGCTTGGCCACGAGCTGAAACAGCTCGCGCGAACGCCGCAGACGCGACGCGACGGTGCCCAGCTTGGCTTCGGTCACCTGCGCGATCTCCGGCATGCTCAGGCCTTCCAGCTCGAAGAGGACGAAGGCGGTGCGGATGTCCTCGGGCCAGCCGTCCAGGGCCTCATCGAGGGCTTCTCTGAGCTGCTTACCGTCCAACACCTGCTCCGCGGTCGGACGAGGGTCGTGCTCGTCGGCCAAAGCGCGCTCGTCGGCGACCTCGTGGCGGGAGTACCAGGTACGCCGGTGGTTAGCGGCGACGCGCACCGCGCAGCCGAGCAGGAACGTGCGCTCGCTCCCCAGGCGCACATCGGGCAGGCGTCGCGACAGCACGATGAACACCTCCTGCGCGGCGTCGTCCGAATGCGCCTCGGCCACGCCCAGTCGCCGGAGCGTCCGCCACACACTGGCGTAGTGCGTGCGGAGAAGGTCGGTCAATCGAGCGGCTTCTTCCGCTGAGCGCGGGGACAGGGCGGGCCGCGGTCGGGATTGAATGACCTCACTCCGCAGCGGCGGGCAATCGCCTTCCGGCGACTGGGGGTCGACCGCTGCCGGTATGCCCACGCCCATGGTGATCGTCACCCTATCTCAGATGTGGAGCCGTCTCCGGATCGATCAGAAAAAGCGCAGGCCGAGGCCAACCCCGGAGCTGACGCCCCAGGCTGGAACGCGGTGCAGGGTCTCGCCGGACTGAAGATAGAAACGCTCGCGCGTGAAGGGGAAAGTCAAGGACCCTTCCCAACCTACCCAGAGGGGCTCCCAGAGCTGAAACCGAGCCTCAAGCTGGGCGCCGGCGCTCGACCAAAGGATCGACTTCGTGGCGGCGCTCTCGGTTCGAAAGCCGGAGCCCCTCAAGCTTCCAAGCTGAATGACGGCGCAGCCGCGCAGGTCCCAACCACCACGAAACTCCACCCCGAGTGGGCACAGCGAGCCCTGCACAGCAGCCCATTCGAGCTCGGCCGAACCTTGGACAGCGACGCTGGTTGCTTCAGTGAAATGGGCCGAAAGGCCGAACGCGGGGCGCCAACCACGCGATTCACGAGTGACCAGCAAACGCCCGGCTTGGCCCCAAGCGAGCCCCGGCGCGACGGCGCCTTGCGCGATCAGCCGGTGCTCGATGCGCAGGCTCCAGCCCGGAGGCGCCGAGGACGCGAGCGACGACGATGTGGCCTTGTCGACCTTGCGCGTTGGCTGCCTCTCGGTAGTCAGGCCGGCCGCGAGCGGATCCACCATGAGCGCGGCGATCAACGTCATGGCGGACTCGACCTCCTCGCAGCTCGCACCCGGGACCTCGCGCACCGATAGCTCACCGTCCGGCTTGCGAACGGTGAGCTGTCCGTGCACTCGGTCTGCCTCCCGGAACGTCTCTACGATGAACGTGATGGCGTGCTCGTCGCGGTCAGCGTCACGTAGTAGCGCGGTCCGGCTTTTCAGCTCGGACGAGAAAGCTTGCGCGTCTCCGCAACCCGCCGAAGAGCTCCACACCAGTCTGAACGGCTCTGCGCCTTGAACCGGAGACGACTGCGCTCGGGCCGCGCTCGCTAGGCCACAGAGCGCAAATAGCGCGCGGAAGATGTGCCGGAAGGGCTGTGCCAAACTGGACAGCGAGGTCGCGGGGGGACGACGTTCTCGTGAAGATTCCGCTTCAAATTCGACGGCATGTCGATTGCTCCGTGCGCGAGACCATGTGGATGCGTTCCAATTGCGGCCCCGCCGCCCGCCGCTACCTAGCATTTGTCCCTGTCATCCTATCATTCGGGCTCGCCCTCCAAGCGGGCTGCGCCGACACGCTCAACACGTACAACCAGTACTACGTCGGCGAAGCGGGGCAAACCAACGCCGCCGCCGGCGGTTCGTCCGGTCAAGGCGGGGAAGCGGGACAAGGACCGGACGATGGCCACGCCGCCTACCCCGACGCGCCGTATGCCACCACCTCCGTCGCCGAGCACGAGGTCGACGTGTTTGGTGTCTTCGGCAACCGCTACTGGCTCGGCGTGTCGGAGGAGCAGCTCGAAGAGATGAACGAGGGCACCGAAAACGGGGGGCCGATCTTCGACGGACCGCGCAACGGGGACATCTACTCGCCGGGCGGGCAAACCGCGAACTTCGTCGATCACCTGTGGGTCACGAGCGCCGCTCCGGGAGGCGGCGTCGCAGACTACGGCAAGGTGCAGGTCAAGCTGGCCGGGCAATCCACCCTGCGGCCTTGGAACAAGCGCTCGATCCCGAACTTCAACGTCGACACCAACGAGTTCGTAGACGAGCAGCGCATCGGTGGCTTCGAGCACCTGCGCTTCAACAACGGGCAGGTGGGCAGCATCTTCCGCGAGTACTTGACCCTAGAGCTATACAAGAAGCTAGACTACCCAGCCCCGCTCGTCACGTTCGCATGGGTTTCCAGCAACGTGTGGGCTGGCAGCGTGGAGATTCCTTACGTGCTCGTGGAGCGGTACAAGCGGTCGTTCTGCGACCGGAGCGACGCTTTGGGTGGCAAGTGCGAGAACATGTGGGAGTTCGCCGGCGACATCGGTCAGCAGCAGGACCCCAATCCGGGCCCGCTGCCGCCGAAGCCGGTCAACGCGCCGAGCGTGTTCGACGACCCGAACAGTTGTCAGTTCAGTGAGTGCGACAACGAGCGCGTCAAGGAGCTGGAAGCGCTAGTGGACCAGACGCCGCGAGCCGAAGGCTTCCAGGCCGCGACGGAAGAGTTGCTCGATTGGCCGGCTTTTCACCGCTTTCAGTGCTTGTCTTGGGTGCTCGCGACGGGGGATGACGCGCTCCATAATGCCAACAACGTGGTGCTGGCCGAGCGAGCCGACGGCAAGTTCCAGTTCTTGCCGTACTCCGTGGACATCAGCCTCGGTCAAGACTGGTACCAAGCCGTGCCGCTGCCGGGCACGAGCAACCTCGCGCGCGGGTGCCAGGCGGACAAGGCCTGTTGGGCGGACACCATTGCCGCGTGCGAGGACGTGCTCGCCGACTTCACCAAGGCCGAGCCGATCGCGATGTTGGACGATTTGTTCGAGCGGCTGGACGGGGAGGGAATGCTGCGGCCCGGCGACGAAGCCCGCTATGAGGGCCTGCGGGCCTGGTTCGAGGCGCGCTTGATTGAACTGCCAGAAGAGCTGGAACAGAACCGGGAAGCGCCGGTGCTATGCGCGGATGGCATGGTGG
Organism: Polyangiaceae bacterium; assembly: GCA_029266615.1. Taxonomy (GTDB): domain Bacteria; phylum Myxococcota_A; class Polyangia; order Polyangiales; family Polyangiaceae; genus PMG-095. The sequence goes on along the minus strand of JAQSWN010000201.1, from coordinate 3,351 downwards.
ACTGTAACGGTTCCTGCGTCCTGCCGGAGCAGTGCGTCGTCGGTTGCAAGCCGCCTGTCGGTAAGGCGGGGGCGAAGCCGGCCGCGGACGAGTGTCCCATGATCAACGAGTACCCGCTTCAATAGGTTCTCAGCGCAGGCGCTCGGCAAACAGACCGAGCGCCTGCAGCAGCTGCTCCGGTTGCTCGATACCGGGCGAAGGTCCTCCCGTTTCGTGCTCTCGCCATTGCACGATGCGGTGACTGCGCTCTGCAAACCGACGTAAGCTTGGGACGCCCAACGGCTGCTCGTCCACCGCGATTGGCACGTTGCTCGGTGACGCTGGCGCCAGAGCGCTCGCGCGGTAGAGCGCAGCGCGGGCCGCGGAGTCGCCGAAGACGAGACTCCAGGTCAAGCTGGCGAGCAGATCTTCTCGGAGACCGGGGCGCGAGAGATTGGCGTCGTCCAGGCGTGAAAGCGCGAACGCGAGCTCTTCCACGGGGCTCTGGGGTAGCTGAAATTGCAGCTGCTCGTGGAGCTCGGTGAGCCTCGCGAGCTTGGAGCGGTCAGCGGCGGTGAGGGACGCCAAGTCTGAAGGGTCCGAGCCGGGGTACGCCGGCACGTGGCTCACGTTAAGCGCGGCGACGTGCGAGGGGTCCGAGCTTGCGAGCTCTAGCGCCAAGCTCGCGCCGAGATCGCTGCCATGCACGGCGTACCGTGAGTAGCCGAGCCGGCGCATCAACGCGGCGCACGCGTCCGCGAACGCCGCTGGCGACGCGCATGAAGAGCCAAACCCGGGGAGGGCGGGGCACACGACGTCACAGCCCGCCTCGTTCAGCGCCGGCGCGAGCCCGCCCAGCTCGAAGGGCGAGCCGCTGTACCCGTGGAGCAAAAGGAGCGGCAGCGGCGCGGCGTGCCTGGAGCGAGCGTGCACGAAGCGCAAGCGCTGCCCGGCGGCGCGCGCCTCGAAGCACGGCAACTCGCGCAAGCGCTGCGGTAGCTCGAAGTCGTCACGCCAGTAGTCGACGAGCTCCGTGAGCTCGACCGGCGACACCGCGTAGCCGAAGCTCGCGTCCCAGGCCTGTTGGCTCAGCCGCTCCGGACCTAGGTGGGACCGGAGGCGTGCCCAGGCGGCCTGCGGCACCGTCAGGCCGGTCGGTTCGGGCTCTCCGCAGTCACTTCGTAGGTCGGCGTTCATGGGTGCGACCTTCCCAATCCGGCCTGTCAGCGGTATGTCAGGGATTACCTAGATGCATAGAACCGAACGGCTTTTCGCTCTAGCTGAGTACCTGCGCGGCCGCCGGACCGGCGTCACCGCCGAGGCCCTGGCCGAGCGATTCGGCGTCACGATGCGCACCATCTACCGAGATTTGGACGCGCTGCGAGTCGCTTCGCTGCCCGTCGCGGCCGAGTCGGGCCCAGGCGGAGGTTACGCGCTCGACCGCAGCTACAGCTTGCCGCCCGTCAACTTCACGGCGCGGGAAGCCGCGCTGTTGCTCGCGCTCGGCAAGTTCGCGATCGACATGCGCCTCATGCCGTTCAGCGAGACGCTCCAGTCGGGGCTGGACAAGGTGCGCGCCGCGCTTTCGACGTCCGCGCAGCGCGAGCTGCTCACGCGTTTGAAGGAGCTGTCGTTCCACGGCGTGCCCAGCCTCCCCAGCGACAAGAAGGTTCGCGTCGCGCTGGAGCGAGCTTGGTTCGAGCAGCAGCCGGTGCGTATCACCTACGTGGACAGCAGCCACGTGGAGAGCAAGCGCGTGATCCGGATCGCCTCCGTCATGATGGATCGCCACGAGACGCGCGTAGATGGCACGGACGTGGAAACGGGGCAGACCCGCCAATATCGGCTCGACAAGATTCTGGCCGCGGAAGTGCAGCGGCCCAAAGCCTGAGCGCGCTCAACGATTTTTGGACTGCGTCGTGCGCGCGATGAGCTCACGCACGAGCCGGTCCGTGCGCTCGTCAGGAGATTCCGAGCTCGTGGGGACGCGGGTGATGTCTCGCAGCTCGTCCGCCACCGTGCGGCGGCGACGGCGTGAGAGCAGCATTCCGATCAGCGGCCAGGCCTTCGCGCCGTCCAGCGGTTCGATCGGAATCAGGTTCAGCGCGATTAGCCACAGATTCGTGCTGGTGAGCACGTACAGCGCTTGCGCTCCGTGAATGGAGCTCGGCCGCCCGAGCGCGAGGACCAGGAGCTGGACGACGACGTACAGCGCAAGCTGTGCCAACACGCCCCCCCACGCCACGGCGGACTCTTCGTAACGGGAGCCAGCGCGCTCATGACGGCAGTAGCCGCCGGCGCCGTGCACCGCGACCTCCGACAAGCCGAGCCCATAGCGCAGCACCAAGAGCGCGTGACCCAGCTCGTGCACCAAGATGAGCAGCGCGAACGCGAGCCAGAACGCGGGTGCAAAGCTGAAGCCGCTCCACACCAATGCTCCGAGGGGCAGCGACCAGTGCAGGCGAATGGGCGCGCCGCGGAGGCGGAGGACGGTCCACCAGCCGCGGCTCATTGCTCACGTTCCGTTACGAAGCGCTCCAACAAGCCCGGAGCTTATCACGGCTTTCGCGCCGCGACCCGGAGCCGGGCGTAGTCCAGCCACCAGGCACCGCCCTGGTACAGGGCGTCCCGGCAGCGGCGCTCGGTTCCGGCGACGACCGCGTCCCGCTCGGTGCCCAGGGCTCGCAACAGCGGCAAACAGAACAGCTCGAGCCAGTCCGCGAGACCCCGCTCCCCCTCGAGCCGCGTCGGCCGCTCGAACCAGCAGGCGCTTTCCACGAAAAGCCCCGCGTCTTCCAGCACCCGCGCGTACTGGCCCACGGTGGGAAAGTACCAGTCCGGGGCGCGGAGCTCCCGCACGCCTCGCTCGGTGAGCTCCGCGCCGAGCGCGTCCCTGACGGTTTGCACGTTGCGGGCGCCGCCGAACTCCGCGACGAAGCGGCCTTTAGAGCGGAGCGCCCGAAACACGCCGGCCGCGACTGCGTCGGCGCGCGGCATCCAGTGGAGGGCGGCGTTGGAGAACACGGCGTCGAACTCGGCGTCGTAGCGGAGCTCCTGCCCGTCCACGACCGCGAGCTCCAAGTCCGGATGCTTCACGCGCGCTTGGGCGATCATCTCGCCCGAGGCGTCTACCCCGACGAGGGCCGCGCCCGCGTCCGCGAGGGCTTGGGTCAGCTCCCCGCTGCCGCAGCCCAGGTCCAGCACGCGCTCCCCGGCGCGTGGCGCAAGGAGCGTGACCAAATCCGCGCCCAAGCGGGGCACGAACGCGCCGGCGCGGTCGTAGTGAGCGGGGTTCCAGGCTTGTCCATCGGTGCGGCTGACTTCCATGCCGTCGACGATGCGCCTCGTGATGCATCGTGTACAATGATACAT
>JAQSWN010000407.1 GCA_029266615.1 Polyangiaceae bacterium | reverse complement strand
GACCAAACGCGGGAAGCGCAGTCGCGTCAGGCGCTCTCCTCGTTACAGAAGCAGCTGACCCAAGCGCGGCTCTCGGTGCTGGGGTTCGGGGAAGGCGCCGCGACGCCGTTCACGGCCGAAAAGGACGCCGAAGAGCGCTCCACCGACAGCGATTTGACGACCGCGCTTCGAGCGATTTCTTCAGCTCCCGGAGAGCGACCCAAGGCGATCGTCGTCGTGAGCGACGGTCGCTTGACGAGCCCGAGCGAGAGCGCTTCGGCAGACGCGCTGCGCGACCTGGGGGGCCGTTTGGGCGTCCCGATTCACACGGTTCAGCTCGGTGGCAGCGCTCCCCCCGACGCGAGTATCCGTCGCATCGCCACCACGGGGGCGGCAGTCGCCCACCAAAAGCTTGCGTTGACGCTCACCGTCGGCTGCTCCGGCGGCCTCGCGTGTGACGACCTTCCGATCACCGTAGAGGAGCTACTCCACGGCGAGGCGCCGGTCTTACTCGCTCAGGGCAACGCCAAAGTGCAAGGCGGCGTCGCCACGCTGGAGCTGCCGTTCACGCTCGAGCGCGCCGGACGCCGCTTGGTGCGCATCAAGCTCACGGCGCCGGACGGTGACAAGGTGCCGGAGAACGACCAGCGGCTGCTCACTTTCGACGTGACCCGCGAGCGTGTGCGCTTGCTGCACGTCGCCGGCCGCCCGACGTACGACGTGCGCGCGCTACGCATGTGGCTCAAAGCCGACGAGTCGATCGACCTCATCGCGTTCTTCATCTTGCGCACCAATAGCGACGCGATGCAGGCAGACGAGTCCGAGCTCGCGCTGATCCCGTTCCCGGTCGACGAGCTCTTCACCGAGCACTTGCCGTCCTTCGACGCCGTCATCCTGCAAGACATCGACGCGGTGGAATACAAGCTCGAGCGCCACCTTCCTTCCCTCGCCCGCTACGTGCGCGCCGGCGGCGGCCTCATCATGGTGGGCGGTCCTTCGGCCTTCATGGGCGGCGGCTACGCCGGTAGTCCGCTCGCAGAGGTGTTGCCGGTGACGCTCCCGGAACAGGGCGCGCCGTTCGACACCGCTTCATTCGAGCCGCGCACCACCGCCGCTGGTCGCGCGGCCCCAGCGCTGCGCGGGGTGCGCGAGCTGCTGGGCGCTCAGCTGCCCATCATGCAGGGCGCCAACACGCTGGGCGTGCTGCGCCCCTCGGCGATCACGCTGTGGGAGCACCCGGAGCGACGCGCCGGCGGCGGAGCGATGCCGGTGCTCTCCCTGGGCGAAAGCGGGGACGGACGCGCGATCGCGCTCGGCGTGGACGGCACGCACCTCTTGCAATGGAGCGAGCTGGGTGAGCGCGGCGCCGGGCGAGCGTACGGGGCGCTCTGGGAGGGCCTCGTGGGCTGGCTCATGCGCGACCCACGTTACGAATCCGCGCGGCTCGAGCTGTCGCACGAGTGCCGCGCAGGTCAGCCGGTTTCGCTGAGCATCACGCGCTTACCGGGAGCGGCCGTGGACGTAACGGTCGGGCTCGAGCGACTCGGTGAAAGCGCCAAATCCGCGAGTTTGCCGCAAAAACAGCTGCGGATGGAGGGCGACGTGGAGACGGCGAGCGTGCCGCTCGGCGAGCTGACCGAAGGCGGCTACACCGCCACCGTCCGCATCGGCAGCGCGCCTCCCGCGCGCTTCGACTTCGCGTGCGAGCGCGGGGGCGCGGCCTTCGCGGATTCTCGGCCGGATCCGGCCCTGCTCGAGCGGCTGTCTCAACAAACGGGCGGAGTGAGCCTCCGCGCGGAGGACGCCGGCGCGGTGCCCGCGCCGCCCCCGACCCACGTCGAGAGCCAACGCTTGGTCGCGCCGCTACTGCCGGCGTGGGTGTGGGCGCTTCTGGCGGCGAGCGCGGTCGGCGGCCATTGGTATGCGCGCCGCCGCGCCGGGTTGATCTAGCCTAGCTCACGGCGCGACACCGAAAATTCCCCGCACGTCCGCGTCCACGCGGTTCGTTCGGATTGCGGTGTGGCGCACTTGTCGGTTTACAGCGTCGGGCTCCGGCTTTCTCATCAGGACATGTCTCTCGCCCGATCCGCCGCCGTCCTCACGTTCGCGCTCGGAGCTCTCGCCTGCTCCTCCCAGCCGCCGACCCGAGCTCTGTCGACGGAGTCGCCGCGCCCCTTCGCGCCTGCGCTGAGCGACGAGGCGACGAGCTTCATGCTTTCGCTCATCAATCGCGATCGCAAGGCGGCCGGGCTCAGTCCCGTCGAGCTCGACTCCGTCGCTTCCGCCGGCGCGCAGCGCCACGCGCAGGATATGGCGAGGAACGGCTTCACCGCGCATTGGGGCAGCGACGGCTCCGTGCCCGAGCAGCGCTACACGGAAGCGGGGGGCAGCGACATGGTGCAGGAGAACGTCGCTTGCTTGTTCGACGGCGTCGCGCGCGAGCTGGACGCGAAACCGCGCTTCGACCCGGCCAAGCTGGAGGAGCTCCAGAAAATGTTCATGGACGAGGTTCCGCCCAACGATGGGCACCGGCGCAACATCTTGAAGCCCGGTCATCACCGAGTCGGAATCGGACTGGCGCAGCCCGCGGGCGTGAACCAGCCGTGCCTGGCCCAAGAGTTCGTCGACGATTGGGGCGACTACGCGGAGCTGCCGAAGCAAGCGCCTCCGAGCGTCACCCTGCACGTTGCGGGCACGATCCGCGAGCCGCTGGCTTTTGGTGGCATTGGCATCGGCCGCATCGACCCCGCCGCGCCGAAGACCGCCAAGGAGCTGAACTCGACCAGCACCTATCGGATCCCGCAGCCCACCGCGCTCTACTTTCCCCCCGGTTTCAAGACGCCCAAGCCCGTAAAAGTCCAAGGGCGCGCGTTCTCGCTCGACGTGGGACTCGGTTCGAACCCGACCAAGGGCCGCTACGAGGTGAGCATTTGGGGCAAGGAAGCCGGCAAGAGCGAGCTTTTCATGGTGAGCCTGCGCACGATCGTGGTGAAGTAGCGGCGGCAAGGAGACCGACACGGATGGCCGCAAAGAAGACCGCGCAGAAGCCCTCGCCCAAGACCCCCGCCACCAAGCAAGCAGCCAAAAAGAGCGCGCCCACGAAGGCCGCCGCCCAGCTCGAGCCGAAGAGCGCGCCCAAGAAAGCCGCCGCCAGGCCCGAGCCGAAGAGCGCGCCCAAGAAAGCCGCCGCCAAGCCCGAGCCGAAGAGCGCGCCCAAGCCGTCGATCGCGGACACGGTGAAGCGCGCGGCCGCGAAAGTCGCGCAGGTTGCTGCCTCCGCTGCGCTGAAGGTGTTGGAGCCGGGCGCGAGCCGCAAGGCGCCAACCTTCGAGCTCAGTGACGAGAACGGCAAAACCGTTTCCTCCAGCTCGCTCGCCGGCAAGCCTTACCTCTTGTACTTCTATCCGAAGGACGACACGCCCGGCTGCACCAAAGAAGCGTGCGACATTCGCGACAGCTTCGCGCGGTTCGGCAAGCAAGGCTTGCGCGTTCTGGGCGTGAGCCCGGACTCCGCACAGAGCCACACCAAGTTCATCAAG
>JAQSWN010000022.1 GCA_029266615.1 Polyangiaceae bacterium | reverse complement strand
GAAGAGGCGGGCGCGGACGTTCGCGAGGCCGACGCCGCCGTCCCGCGCGCGCGGCGACGGGTCCACGCCGTTCTCGAGCTCCATCGACAGCCGTGCTCCGCGGCGTTCGGCCCGAACTCGGAGGGGACGGGGCTCCTCCAACCGGGCGATTCCGTGGGTCATGGCGTTCTCCACCAGGGGCTGCAGCAAAAGCGAGGGCACGAGGCAGGTGGCGGCGGCGTCGTCCAGCTCGAGGTCGACCCGTAGTCGGTCCCCGAGGCGCAAGGCTTCCACCTTGAGGTAGCGCTCGCAGAGGGCCCACTCGTCGCGCAGGGGAACGAGTGAGTGATCCTGGGCGCGGAGCGTACCGCGCAGATAGTCCGCAAGGAGGACGCACGCCTCGCGCGCCTTCGGGGGGTCGTAGCCGATGAGCGCGCTCACGGTGTTGAGGCTGTTGAACAGAAAATGTGGATGAACCTGCGCTCTGAGCGCTTGAAGCTCCGCGCGCTGAGCGCTGACGGCAAGGGCGGCCTCTCGCTCGAGGGCTTCGTGCCGAAGCTGAAGCTCTGCGAGCACATAGTGAAACGTCGCGACCAGCAGGTAAAACAGCCCGCCGACGCCGAACAGCGCGCCCTCGCTTCGCGTTACCTCGAACGGAAGCTCACCCCATTCGGGCAGGAGCCCCAGCGCTTCCGCCAAGAGCTTCGTCGTCGCGAGAAAGAGCACGCTCCACACGGCGCCGGCCGCCCCGTGAATGGATAAAACGCGAACGATTCGACCGGGTCTGAGCGGTAGTGCGCGACACAAATACCAGGTCGGCAGCGTGACGACCGCGAAGCTCACCGTCGAGACGAGCGTGAGCGCGAACGCGCCGAGCGGAGTCGCAGACCGGAGCAGCACGGACGGCACGACGGAAACGCCCGCCCAAAACAGCAAGTACGCCGAAAGAAAGGCCGCATCCTTCCAAGCGGGCAAGGGGTGACGGGGACCGAGCGGGTGCATGTAGGAAGCTTCGCGCCCGCGCTCAGTTTTGGACGCTCACGCCGCCGAGCGTGACGTTGCCGATGATGCGCAGCTTCGGCGCCGAGCTCGTGCCCTGGGTCGAGCGGGTCATGTCGTCCGCGCCACCGAAGAGCGGCGTCACGTCGAGCTGGACTTGCCAGGTATCGGGGACGCGAATGTCCACACCGCCCATCAAGACGCGTAGGGCCAAGACCGCGCCTTCCGGGGCGAGCCGAGCTTGACGTAGATCCAGCTCTACCCCGCCCGCCGTGACTCCGATGAGGCCGCCCCGCCAAGCTTGGGATTCGATACGGAGCTGCGCGCCCGCGCACGTGTACTGCCGGTCCAAGCGGTCTTGCTCGGTCGTGAGGGCGAGCTCGGGGTCTTCCGGCGTCCAGTCTTCGGGCAGGGACGGCTCGGAAGTGGCATAGCGTCCCGGATCCGGGCTTGGCTGCGATCGATCTCGGAGCAGAGCCCAGAGCCCGAGGAGCACGAGCAAGCCTGGCCAAAGCCGCGTCACCGAGCCCGTCACGAACCCAAGATTGCCGGCCAAAAGCACGGTGCCGAGGCCGATGAAGGCCAGGGCGAACACCGCGCTCACGACCCCGCTTGCGCGCGTGAGGACCGAAACGCCAATCAGCACGATGAAGAGCGGCCAAAAGTCCAGCACTCGCACCGTCGCTGGCAAGAGCCCGAGCTCTCGCGCGAGGAGACCGGCACCGAGGGCAACGAGCAGGAAGCCTGGCCACAGTCCGGGTCTTTGGGGGTTCTCTCGCATGACGGTCTCCTTATCTTACGCAGAGGCCGCCCGCGACGACCATGCCGGTGACGCGCAAACGCGGGGTCGCTCCCGGGCCGCGAGAAGGCGGCGGAAATCGCTCGCCATGCACGCCGGCCCACACCGTGCCGACCTCGCACACGACGTCCCAGTCGTGGGGGACGATGATGTCGATGCCGCTGAGCGCGGACTGCACGTGAATCGTAGCGCCGTCGGGGCTGAGCGCGGCCTCGCGCAGGTCGACCGTGACTCCGCACATGACGGCGGTCAGGCTCCCGCCGCGAAAAGTGCGCGATCGGATGTGCAAGTCCAGGTCGTCCAGCGCTGCGCCGCGCTCGAACGAGTCGTCCTCGGTCGAAACGAGCTCCCTTGTCTCTTGTGCCGTGAAGTCCATGCGATGAACCTAAACGGCAGCGGGCAACCCCGCCCTCGCTCATCGGCGAATGCGTTCTGCCTACCGGTGAACGCCGGGCGAGCGCCGGCCGGCGTCATCGCCGCCTCTCGCCCTACGGGGCTAGCGCAGGCTAGCGTAGTGACCCGGGGTGACGCCCCAGATGCGTCGGAAGTGACGCGTGAAGTGGCTTTGATCGGTGAAGTCACCAGCGGCGGCGGCTTCCGCCACCGTTCGGCCTAGGCGCAAGAGCCGGCGTCCACGCTCGACCCGAACGTGGAGCCCATAGGCATGCGGCGGGAAACCGTAACGGCGCTTGAACGCGCGCAAAAGTTGAAACTGACTCACGTCCGCCTCGCGCGCGAACGCGGCCAGGCTCACCGTGCTCGCCTCCGAGCTGTGAAGGAGCTCGCGCAGCCGCTCACAAGGGCCGAGCGGCGCGGGGCGCTTGGAGGACCGAGGCGCACCGCGCTCCAAGACCGTCAACGACGCCGCGTGCGCGAGCTCCACGACGCACGACTGCTGCTCCAGCGCATCCGTGTCGCCGAGTAGCGCGCGCTCGAGCGCGTCGAGCGCCGTCGCCAGCGCCGCCGGCGCCGGGCGGATGGCTTCGGTGAAGTGCATCGGCGCGCGGCGGTCTTCCTCACGGCACAGGTCCGCAAAGAGGTCCGGCATGAGCTCGATGACACGAAATGAGCCCGTACCCGCGTCGTCGGGTACACCGCGAAAGAATTCGCCCGGATCGAAGGTGAACGTGTGCCCGGGGCCGAGGGGCAGATTTTGGCGCCGGTAGCTGGCACGGCCGCGCCAGCTCGCCATCGTCCCGAAAGAGAAGAGCGTATTGAGGTGCCCCCAAATACGGGGCGAATCGGTGATATGCACCAGCTCCACACCCGGGCAGGTGGCCCGCCGTACTAGCTTGATGATTTCCGGCATCCCGCGTTCGTGACGAGCGTAGCAAGCTGTCTCGAGAGATCAACGGGCGGACGTTTCGGGCTCCTCACTCTTCCTAATCGCTGACCTTGGCGTCGAGGGCGTCTATAAGCGCGCCCGCAATGAGCATCGGTCTGTCGAGCCGCGACTGGCTCTCCCGTTTCAAGCCGCTACGCGCACCGCTGCCAGTAGCGGAGCGGCTGCACGCTTGCCTCGGGGGCTTGCTGGGTTTGCTGCTGACGGCGTTCGGTATGCGGGCTTGCCTCGGCTCCTTCGAGCACGTGCCGCTGCTGATCGCGCCGCTCGGCGCTTCTACCGTGTTGGTGTTCGGCGTGCCGGCCAGCCCGCTCGCGCAGCCGTACTCGGTCGTCGCCGGAAACGTGGTCGCGGCGCTGGTCGGCGTAACCACGGCGCGCGCCGTGCCGGACCCGTACGTCGCGGGAGCGCTCGCGGTCGCGGTCACCATCGCGCTCACGAGCTGGCTGGGATGCTTGCACCCGCCGGCCGGCGCGGTGGCGCTCACCGCGGTCATCGGCGGGCCGGCTATCACGGCCGAAGGCTATCGTTTCGCGCTCGTACCGGTGGCGCTGAGCTCCTTGCTCCTGGTCGCGGCCGGGATCGCGTTCAACAACTTGGCGCGCCGTAGCTACCCGCACGTGCCGGCGCTGCCGACGTCACTGCACCGCACCGCCGACGCACCGCCGGAGTTCCGCGTTGGCTTCGCACCCGAGGACATCGACGCCGCGCTGGCGCGCTTGGGCACGCCTCTAGACGTCGAGCGAGAAGACTTGCTCGCGCTGTTCCGGCACGTCGAGCAAGAAGCCCACCGCAGGCTACGGGCCGAGATCACGTGTGGGCAGATCATGTCGCGCGACCTGGTTACCATCACGCCCGAGGACTCGAGCGACCTTGCGCTCGCTCGTCTGCGTGATCATGCGCTTCGTATCTTACCCGTCGTCGACGCCGAAGGCCGTGTCGTCGGCGCCATCGACATGGCGACCGTGGCCGCAATGCCTCAAAGGCCGGTGAGAGAGCTGCCGTCCATCTATTTCGAGCAAGCGCGTGAGAGCACGCCCATCTCGCAGCTGTTCCCGCTTCTTTCGCGCGGGCACGCTCGCGAGGCGCTGATAGTGGACGCGCGTGGCCGCTTGCACGGCATCGTCACGCAGACTGACCTGCTCGCCGTGGTTGGCCGCGCGTCGCGTCTTTGACTACACTGCGGCCATGGCTAAGCGCACGTATCGGGGAAGCTGTCACTGTGGGCGTGTGAAGTTCGAAGCGGGGCTGGATTTGTCGGCCGGTACCTCCAAGTGCAACTGCACCAGCTGCTGGAAGAAGCGTCTATGGACGGCGCGAGCCCAGGCGGAAGACTTCCGCGCGCTCGGCGGCGAGCAGGAGCTGAGCGACTACAAGCCGGGCGAGGAGATCGGCCATGCAGGTTTCTGCAAGAACTGCGGGGTCATCCCCTATGGCTGGGTCCTCGCTTCGGAGTGGAACCCGACCACGTACGTGTCCGTCAGCGTCGCCGCGCTAGACGACTTGGATCCCGCGGAGCTCGCGGCCGCTCCCGTCACCTACTGTGACGGCAAGGCGGACAACTGGTGGAACGCGCCCGCGGAGACACGCCACCTCTGAGTCGCTGACGCGTCGCACTACGCCAAAAAGAGCTTTCTAGTGCTGGCGCGGAAGCGTCAGTTGCTTCAGTCTAGAGGATGAGCCTGGAGCGAGCCGCGGTAGCGGCCATCGCCGTGCTCTTGGCTGCGTGTGCGCACTCCGCGCCGCCGGAGCGATCGAAGTCCGCGAGCTCTCGGACGGCGCAGAACCGCCCGTCCGAGAGCGAAGCGCAGCTCGCGCACAGCGCCGTGAATTTGCAGCTTCTGCTGCGGCAAATTCAGGGCCGTCCGAACGACGGCCGGGTCCCGGACTTCGAGCTCGAGTCGCCCGCCGGCGCCCGCTACTCCTCGCGAGACTTGGTGGGCAAGAAGGCGTTCGTCGCGGTCTTCTTCGCCACCTGGTGCGACTATTGCGAAAGCGAGCTGCGCGCCGTGCAGCTCGCTTTCCAACAAGTCGGACCGCTGCCGATCATCCCCGTCTCCGCGGACGGCCCGGAGACTTGGGCGAGGGTCCCGGCTTACCTCGCCGCGTTCGGCATTCGAGACGCGCCGGTGCGCGCCACGGACCATCGCGAATTCTTCACCGCTTACAACCCTTCCGACAGCCTGCCGTCGCTCGCCATCGTTGGCCAAAGTGGTGCGCTGGTCGACTACATTCACGGCTACGACCCAGCCCACGCGGGGCGATTGCTCGGCTCACTCCGTCAGGCCAAGAGCGTGGCTCCGCTCGCCTGGCCATCGCTGGACGCTTCGAACGCGCCCTGACCTTCTCGGGGGCAGGGAGGCTCCCAGGGCGCGGGCCATTGGGCCGCGCCCAAGATCGCCGTGGACCACGAGGCGGTGCTCAACCTGCCCTTCGGGATTCCGGCGGAGAGCCAGAAACCCGCTTTCTGAGCCTGCTCAGTACTCCGTGTTGCCGGATTCCGTGATGTTGCCCGGGCTGACGCCCACGAACAGCGAGTCGCCGATGTTGCTGTAGCGCGTGTTCGTCAGGGACACGGTGCTCGACTTGCTGTCGGTCCGGAAAATACACTCGTCCATGTTCGAGATGTCGCTCTTGTCGATGAAGACCTGAACCTTGAAGTCCGTGCCGCCGTTCTGGCGGAGGAACTTGCCCGCATTGCTGGCCTTGAAGTTGGAGACGCGGAAAGTCGAGGCCGCGTTGGCCTGGAAGACTTTGTCTTCGCCATTCGTGGCAGAGCCGCCGTTCAAGATCACCGTGCCGCTCTCCTTGATGGTGAGCGCGTCCTCGCCGATGTCCTCCCAGGTGATGTTCTCCAGCGTGACGTTACCCTTCGTGTGGATGCCGTCCGCAGCCGGAGCGCCGAGCACGACGTTGATGAGCTTGCCGCCGCCCTCCACGATGAAGACCGGCTTTTGGCCCTCTTTTTGGCTGCCGTCCCCGAGCTTGCCCGCGTCCGCGCGGAAGCGCTTGCATTGCCCGTCATAGGTTTGCCCGCTCTTGACGACGATGGTCTCGGAAACGGTGCCGCCATCACCGATGCTCGTGCAACCGCTGGTGGGGTTCGTGGTCCCGCCCGTGCACGAGCCGTTGCTACAGGTCTGGCCGGAGCTGCACTTCTTGCCGCAGCTACCGCAGTTCTGGGCGTCCGTATCGGTGTTGACGCACGCGCTCGAGCAAAGCTCCAAGTCGCCGGTGCATTCGCACTTGCCTCCGTTGCACTCCTGCTGGTTGCCGCAGGCTTTGCCGCAGCTACCGCAGTTCTTGGCGTCCTCGTCCGTGTTGACGCACATGTTGCCGCACATGTCCTCGTCGTCGTCGCAGTCCGTGTTGGAGCTCGTGCCGCCGTTGCCGGAGCCGGACATGCCGCTGGTGCTCGTGCCGCCGTTGGTGTTGCCGGACGTACCGGGTTGTCCGCCGCTGCTGGTTCCGGCCGTGCCAGGCTGGCCGCCGTTGGGCGTTGGTGAAGTGCCCGCGGTACCCGGAATGCCGCCGTTGGAAGTGCCGCCAGTGGCGTTCGAGCCGCTGGTACCAGTTCCAGCGCTCGTAGCGCCAGAGCCGGAAGCGGTCCCACCGACCCCCGACGTGGCGCCGCTGCCGGTGTTGCCGGTCCCGGGCTGGCCCGGTTCCTCCGTGCCCGCGTCGCCGCAGGCAACGAGGAGCATACAGGCGGCGTAACTCGTGAGGGTGATATGGGCCAGGGACGCAAATCGAGCCATTTTGAAACCTCGCTAAAGGTGCGCACACGCTCACTGCGAGACCTCGGGCGCACGCGACTGCTGAAAGAAACTCGCAATGCCCTCATGCCGGTACGCTCGCGATCGATCACGGACGAGGGAGATTCCAGCGCGCCTTCTGTTTTGCGCCCCCACTGGTGAGTAAAGTAGCCTCGATAACTCCGACAATTCCGCGCATCCAGGCAAACTGCCACTGAGAGCGGATGAGTTTGGATAATTCGCGCTCCTTATTTTCGGTCGCGGTTGCGTGATTGACTCTGAAGCAGGCAGGGTCGCGGAGCTGCGTGCGCCGGCGGGCGCCACGTTCAGCTATTGCCCAAGGAGTCATACCATGAGGATTGCGCGCGCTTTGGTCGCTGGAAGTTGTGTGTTCGGCTGTGCCGTAGCCGGCACGGACGCGACGGATGACGTGGGGCAGGTCGTGTCGCAGTTAGCCTCGGGCGCGGGGGACGCGACGCTGACTCTCACGAGTAATTGGGGCTCGGGATACTGCGCGGAAGTGAGCATTGCCAACAAGGGCAGCGCTGCCATCACGACGTGGAGCGTGACGCTCGACTTGAAGCAGGCAGCCTCGTCCAACCTGTGGAACGGCGTGCGCAGCGGCAACATCGTGACTCCGGTGGATCATAACAAGAACATCGCGCCCGGTGCGAAAGTGTCGTTCGGCTTTTGCGCAAACGTCAGCAACGCCTCGCAGATTCCGCCTCTCGTGAGCGCGCTCAGCGTCACCGGCGGCGGTTCGACGACGAACCCGACGACGCCCACGAATCCGACGAATCCGACGAACCCCACCAATCCGACGAATCCGACGAACCCCACCAATCCGACGAACCCCACCAATCCGACGACGCCGACGGCCCCCGGGACTTGCACCGGCTACGCGACGCGGTTTTGGGATTGTTGCAAGCCGCACTGTGGGTGGTCCGGTAACGTGCCTTCCGGCGTCCGACCGATCAACAGCTGCACCAAGTCCAACGCCCCGCAGAGCGACGTAAACGCTGGCAGCAGCTGCAGCGGGGGCGACGCGCACACCTGCTACGGCTTGGCGCCGTACGCCGTGAACGACAAGCTGTCTTACGGCTACGCCGCGACCTCCAGCGGAGACGTGTGCGGTCGTTGCTACCAGCTGGACTTCGACGGCAGCTCACACAACGCCGGCAACGATCCGGGCTCCCGCGCGCTGCAGGGCAAGACCATGATCGTTCAGGCCATCAATGTCGGGTACGACGTGAGTGGCGGTCAGTTCGATCTGCTGGTGCCGGGAGGCGGCGTGGGTGCGTTCAACGCCTGCTCGTCGCAGTGGGGCGTCTCGAACGCGGAGCTCGGCGCGCAGTACGGCGGCTTTCTCGCCGCGTGCAAGCAGCAGCTGGGCTACAACGCGAGCCTCGACAGCTACAAGAGCTGCGTCGCGCAAAGGTGCACCAGCGTGTTCCAGTCGCGTGGGCTCACGGACTTGGCGGCCGGCTGCAGCTGGTTCGTGGATTGGTTCCAGGCTGCCGACAATCCCTCGCTCAAGTACAAAGAAGTCGCGTGCCCCAGCGCGCTCACGTCGGAGAGCGGCATGAATCGCTCGTCTCGCAACGACATCAACGCCGCCTGCGGCAAATGAGGACAAGGCCGCCCGGCGCTCCGGCTCCGGGCGGCTTTCTGGTACGCTCCTCGGCGTGAAATCGCGGAACGGAGCGGATCTCGAGCGGCGGCTCCGCCTGAGCGCCCAAGCGCGGCGGAGCGGCGTCGCGGATCCGGAGCTCGGCGCGATTCTGTCCTGGGTCGCAGACCGGCGCGGCGCTCGACAGCAGTCGCTCGGGAGCGCGCCACCTGGCACCGTGCTCTCCAACGCCGCCGTTGGTCGGGCCTCGCCCGGCACCGTGCTCTCCAACACCGCCGTTGGTCCGGACATCGCGCTGCTCAGCGTGGCCCGCCCGCCGGGCTTTTCGTTTCGAGCCGGCCAAGCCGTGAAGGTCGGCCTCGGCACGGGTCCAACGCGCTCGTACACCATCGCTTCCGCACCCGGCGATGCAGCGCTGGAGTTTTGTATCGAGCGCATCGCCTCTGGCCGGGTGAGCCCACTGCTCACGTCGCTCGCCTCCGGCGCGCGGCTAGAGCTGGGCGCGTCGCCGAAAGGCTCGCTCACTTTCGAGCCCGGGGCCGCGTTGCACCTCATGCTCGCGACCGCGACCGGCATCGCGCCGTTTCGCAGCATGTTGCGAGAGCTTTCCAGCCGTCGCGCGAGCGCGCGCGTCTTGCTGATTCATGGCTCGAGTTACGCGGATCGCCTGCCTTATGCCGAAGAGCTCACCGCGCTCGCCGCCGAGCAACCCGCGATGCTCCGCTACGTCACCACGATCAGCCGCCCCGATGAGCCTCGCAATCAAGGCTGGACCTCCGTCACAGGGCGAGTCGACACTCTGCTGGCTCAATACCTGGGCGAGGTCGCGGGCAACGTGCAAGCCTACGCCTGCGGCAACTCTGG
The DNA here is from genome assembly GCA_029266615.1 of Polyangiaceae bacterium. Taxonomy (GTDB): domain Bacteria; phylum Myxococcota_A; class Polyangia; order Polyangiales; family Polyangiaceae; genus PMG-095. The sequence continues at coordinate 38,261 of JAQSWN010000022.1, read as the reverse complement.
GATGATCGCAGCCGTCTCCGCGCTGTGCTCGGCGCGCGGCATTCCGTTCAAGAGCGAAGCTTTCGACTGAACGCCGCTCAGCGAACACGTTTAGCCTTCGCAGGCAAGTCGGCTAAGTCGAAGCCTCGCGACGCAATCAAGGCGCGCCAGGCGCGAGCGCGGGCGTGATGCAGCCGATGCGCTCGGTATCGAAGGCGATGTCGTCGATGGCCATGTCCGTGAGGACGCGGTCGTCCTTCGGCCCCAGGCCGTCCGGGATTTGGAGGCCGAGGCCGGCGTAGGGCGTGAACCCGACCTCGATGCGCTGGAAGGACTGGACCGGCTCGGGGATGAGCTTCTCGTTTGCGGCCATGTAGTACTCGGCCTCTTTGCCGTCGATCCACCACCTGGGCATCTCGGTCTTGGTGCCGTCGAAGAAGAGCTCCACGCAGTACCACTGGTCCAAGATGAAGGGCTTACTGCGCAGCGGCCGTTCGGCGTTGTTGGCGGCGTGCCACACACCCATCATCGCGTCGAACTGCCAGCCCATTTCGTACCAGTTGTTGGCTTGGTCGAAGGCGCCCACGATGTTGCCGTGACCGCCCGGCGCGCCCGGCTTGAAGTGCACGTAGAAGCGCCCCCAGATCTGATTCGTGATCTTGCCTAGGCTTTCGGCTTTCAATACCCCCCCGCTGTTTGGATAGAGGCGGTACGCGTGCCCGCCGTGCGCAAAGTCGGTCGTGATGATCGCGCTCTCGGTGCCGCCACTCCACTTCGTCGTGTCGATTCCACTCTCGAAGTCGATGCACAAGTCGTAGTCGCGATTGGCGCAGCCCGCGGCCACGTTGACGCCGCCCCCTCCGCCGCTGCCCGCGGTGCTGGGCGCGCCAGCGGCTCCGCCGTCCGCCGTCCCTCCTCCTCCGCTCGCAGCGCTCGCACCGGCCGTGGCAGCGCCGGAGCTGCTCAAGGTGCCGCTCGCACCACCTTGCATAGTTCCGGCTGTAGCCGACGATCCGCCGCCGCTGCTCGAGCCGCCCGCCGTCGAACCACCATTTCCGCCGGAGACAGTCGGAGAATCAGACGAACAGCCGCTCGACGCGAGCAAGGCGGTCAAGGCGCATACGGCGAGCAGCTTCATGTCACTCCTCATGTCCGGGAACCGTCTGGCCCATGCCGTAAAAGCGCGCTCACACGGCGACCTGCGCGATGAGACCAAGAGTCGGCCCGACGCGGCTGCGAGGTGAGCCGCGCCTTCGGCAGCCCCCCACCCGCACGCAGTCGCACGACGAAGCTGCGATTGGCATGCGTGAATCCCGCAATGCAGCTTGGATGATTCGCGCGTCTTGCCTTCGCGCATCGGCTGCGCGCGTGAACGACGAAGCGAGAACGCAAGCGTGGCTTCGATGGAGCTTCGTATGCAATCGGTTCCAGGATCGGTTCCGCGTTTTCTAAGGAGGCGGAATGCGAAAAACTAGACTGGGTTTCTTGGCGGCGTGTGCGCTCGTCGTGGCTTGCTCGGGTGCGGGTGAAGAAAACACGAGCGTGTCGAAGGACGCGATCATCGGGCCGTCCGCGCCCGGCGGGCGCAACGAGGTCGTGATGATTTACGCGTTCGTGAACACCCCAACCGGCTCCGGTTACCGGACGTGCTCCGGCACCTACTACGCGCCGCGCGTGGTGGTGACGGCCGCGCATTGCTTGCAGGACGTCGTCGATCGGCCGTTGTTCGTGTACTACGGCGACGACTTCGAGGCGGATTCGAGCCAGCTCACGGAGGATGCGTACGGCCTCGTTCCGCCCCCGCCGGGCACGCCGTCGAGCTTCGCGCAGGCGGATTCCTTCGAGAGCCACTCGAGCTTCGACCCGAGCGCGATCTATCCGGATATTGGCGTCGTGTATTTGGATCGCAAGCTGCCCTTCGATCCGTTGCCCATCCTCCGTACCCCGCTAGAAGCGAATCGCCAAGTCACCCTCACGGGCTGGGGCTCGAACAGCACGCCGACTCCGACGACGGGCGCGGGCGCAGGTGTGCAGCGCACCGGAACGTCCCGCACCCTGGGGTCACCCACGGCTGCGGACTATCATCCGGAAGATCCGAACCCGGGCCTGCTCATCGCCGCGAACCGTCCGAGCTTGTTGAAGTTGGACGGCCGCGCGCCGTACGCCAACGGCTGCTTCGGGGATTCGGGCGGTCCCGTGCTCGTGAACAACAATGGGCAGACGTACATTGCGGGGGTGAACTACTTCACGGGCCTTTCGTGCGCGGACTACAGCCTGGCGACGCGGCCGAGCTCGTTCTTGCCGTTCCTGGATCAAGGCTACAAAAAGGGCGGGCAAGAAGTGCTCAAGCCAGCGTTCGACTGCGTGGCGCCCAACGTCAACGGCACGCTTACGGCCTTCTTTGGTTACGATAACAAGAACGGCGTGAGCGTCACCGTACCTTACGGCGTCAAAAACGCGCTCTCGCGAGACACGACGGCCCAGCGTTTGACGCGCTACTTGCCCGGGACACACCACTTCGCCTTCGGTGTCGACTTCACGGCGTCGCAAACGCTGTCGTGGACCCTCTCTCCCGACAACAGCCCAACCACGACCATCACCGTGAGCCAGGCGTCGCGTCGCTGCGGCGCGGCGGAGGCCGAGCAAACCGAGTGCGCGCTGTCGTGCCGCGCGAGCCAGCGTTCGGGCTGCGCTATTTTGCCGACGTTCGAAGAGTGCACCCGCTTCTGTCGCGAACAGGCTACGGCCATTCGGGACGCGCTGCCGCAGTGCTCGGCAGCGAACAGCGCCATCCATACGTGCACCGCGGCGGTGTCGTCGAATCCGGCCAACTGGTCCTGCTACGATCAATTCGGTGCCTACGCAGAAGGGCCGTGCGCCGCGCAAATCGAAGCGCTCAATACCTGCTTCGGCTTTTAGAGCGGTCGCTTCGCGGCTACTTGGGGCTCTCACCAGGTAGCCGCGGGGCCGGGCGGCGAAGTTGCCGGCCCGCGTCTCGAAGCGGCAGCAACACCGCAAACATCTGACGGTTTCGTACAACTTTCGTGACCATCCCGCCGCGGCCGCTTTGCCCCACTGGTCAACGGCCGACGCCGCTCTAGAAGGAGCCGATGGAAACGAACGAGATTCACCGCGGCCGGCTCATCGACCACCTGCAGCTCGTCGTCGCAAACCTCGAGGCGAGCAAGCGTTTCTACGCGGATACCCTCAAGACCTTGGGCTTGTCGATTCAGGGCGAAGGCCCGGACTTCTTCTTTCTGGACGAGCTTTTCATCTCCTCGAAAGAGAGTAAGGCCGCGCAGGGAGAGCTCACCGGGCGCACCCACCTCGCGTTCCAAGCTCCCACCCGCGAGTCCGTCCAGAGCTTCTACGAAGCCGGTCTCGCCGCAGGCGGGAAGGACAACGGAGCCCCCGGGGATCGCCCCTACCACCCAGGCTACTACGCCGCCTTCCTGCTGGATCCGGACGGCAACAACATCGAGATCGTGTTTCACGGTGTCTCGAAGCGCTCGGCGCCTTCGGTTCACATCACCTGGTAGCGAAGGCGCGGGCATCTGCGCATTTGCCGGCAAGGTCTGCCCTCCCGCGGCCCTTGTAGGCTTGCGTGCGGAAATTTCCTGAGCTTACGAGCGTCCTGGTATTCCTTCTTACCGCCTCCGCTGGCGGCTGCAGCTCGGACTCGCCGCCAGAGGAGGGCCAAGCCGGAACCCCCACGGTCGGCGGGTCGTCGGGCGCGGCGGCTGGCTCGCCGTCCGGGGCATCCGCGGGGGGCGCGGCCAGCGCTGGCTCGTCGAGCAGCGGGAGTGGCGGAACGGCTGCCGGCATGAGCGGCGCGACGACCGGCGGCGCAGGCGCTGGAGGCGCGGGCCCTGGAGGCGCAGGCGCTGGAGGCGCAGGCGGTATGGGCGGAGCGAGCGCTGGCTCGCCGACGGGCGGAGGCGCAGGGCTCGCCGGTGGCGGAAGCCAAGCGGGCAGCGGCGGTGCGGATGGAACCCAGGCGACCACGGTCTGGATCGCCGGAGACTCAACGGTGCAGACCTGCTCAGGCGCGTGCCCGTGCGGCTGGGGCGGCGAATTCGATGCACTCTTCAACGACAAGGTAACCGTCGTCAACCGCGCGGTCGGCGGGCGCAGCATTCAGACTTGGCTACGTGAGCCGGCTGTCTCCGACCAGAAGAACGGAGCGGGCGAGTGTACGCTCACTTCTCAGGCTTATAGCGCGCGCTGGAGCGGCATGTTGGACGGCGCGACCGGAATGAAGCCGGGCGATACGCTCATCATCCAGTTCGGCATCAATGACGGGAGCGCGACGTGTCCGCGGCACGTGGGCACCGCGCTGTACGAAACGTACCTGGGGGAGATGGCCAAGGCCGCCAAGGATCGCGGAGCGCAGCCCATCTTCGTGACGCCGACCAGCGCCATCGAGTGCAGCGGTTCGAAAGCGGTCGCGACGCGAGGCTTCCTCACGACCACGAAGGAGGCCGGTACGAAGAACGGGGTGCCCGTGATCGACCTGCACCAGTTGAGCATCGACGCGTACAACGAGCTTGGCCTGTGCCCCAACGACGGCAACTATTCGGCGGGAAAAGTGGGCGAGTTCTTCTGCGACGATCACACCCATTTCGACGAGCCGGGGGCCAAGCAGATCGCCCTGTTGGTGGGCAAGGCGCTGAAGGTGCAAGGGCTGCCGCTCAGCGCCTACTTGAAGTGACTCACTTCGCGTAGCGCGCCAGAGTGGAGGTCGTATCACCCAGGCTCAGCACCACGAACGACGCCAGCTTGCGCGCCCCGTTTTCTTGGAAGTGCGTGCCGTCCACCGTGCCGTCTGCCCGGCGCAAGAAGAAGTCCTCTGGCGTCGGCGCGGGGCAAATAGCCTTCAAATGCGCGACGGAGCGCTGATTCAAGTCCGCGACCGCGACTTGCTCGGCCATGCCCAGCTCACGCATGGCTTGGGCATGAGCGCCAGTGCCGTTGCCGCCCGTGCAGTACGCGGAGTTGCGTGGCGGAGGCGTGACCAAGATGGGGTTGGCCTGCTTGGCCCGCGCCGCGGTGATGTACTGCTTCAGGTACGTTTTGAAGTCCGTTGCCGGATCCAAGTAGTAAGGAATGCTTTGGCCATCGAGCGTGTAGGTGGCCGTCTTGTTGCTGTCGTTCGTGCCGAATTGCACGAGCAAGTAGTCCCCCGCGCGCAAGTCGGCCGAGATCTCTTCCAAGTGCCCTTCGTCGATGAAGCGGCGCGCCGTTCGGCCGCCAATGGCGCGGTTTTCCACCTTGGCGAGCGGGTTCAAGTATTCTTTCAACATCTGCCCCCAACCGGCTTGATCGGTCGGGCTCGCGGTGTCGTTGTAAGTCGAGACGGTCGAATCACCCGCGAGGTAGACGGTGACCGCGACGAGTGGCGCCGTGCCGCCGCTGCCCGCCGCGCCAGCGCTACCACCGGAGCCACCGCCGCCCGACCCAGCGTCGCCGCTGCCGCCCGCGCCGCCGCTGCCGGATGAGCTCCCGCCGTTCGCGTTGCCGCTGCCGCTGGCCCCCGCCGCGCCAGCGGTTGCGCCAGACCCCGCGACGCCTGGAGAAGCTCCCCCCGCCGCGGAAGACCCGCCGCTCGGCGCCTGACCGCCGCTTCCCGCGACCGTCGCGCTGCCGCTCGTGCCGCCCGGCTCACCTGGAGTGTTGGGATCAGGAGCGGAATCACCGCAGCCAACCGTTGCGGCGCCGCAGGCGAAGAGGAGGACGGCGAAAGAAGGATAGTGAGCCACGCCTGGGAAAGGGGGCCGCGCCGGATATTCTTTACGCGACCTGGACTACGAGGCGCCCGCGGATTTTTCCAGCCAGCAGCTCATCCGCCTTCGGGATCGCCTCCTCCAGGGCAATGTCCTGGGCGATGGTGTGGAACCAGCGCGGCTCCGCCAACATGCTGAGTCGGTTCCAGGCCGCTGCCCGCTCGCTCCGCGGGCGTTGCGACGAGTCGATGCCGAGCAGGTTGACGCCGCGCAGGATGAACGGCGCGACCGTAGCGGGAAAGTCCATGCCTTGAGCGAGCCCACACGCGGCCACCGAGCCGCCGCGCATGGTTGCCGCGCAAGCGTTGGCTAGCGTGTGGCTGCCCACGGAGTCGATGACGCCGGCCCAGCGCTCTTTCGCGAGCGGCTTGCCGGGACCGACCAGCTCCGCGCGAGCCAGCACCTCCGTAGCGCCGAGCGACTTCAGGTATTCGCTCTCTTCCAAACGGCCCGTCGACGCCAGCACCTGGTACCCGAGCCGCGCGAGTAGCGACACCGAGAAGCTGCCGACGCCTCCAGTCGCGCCGGTGACCAAGATCGGCCCGCGCTCGGGCGTGATGCCGTGTTGCTCCAGCGCCATCAACGACAGCATGGCCGTGAATCCCCCGGTGCCAATGGCCATGGCATCGCGAGGAGACAGCCCGCTGGGCAGCGGCACGAGCCCGCTCGCCGGAACTCGCGCGCGCTCCGCCAATCCGCCCCACGTGCTCTCTCCGATGCCAAAACCGTTGCCGATGACCGTGTCTCCCACTCGAAAGGCGGGGTCGGCGGTGTCTTCCACGACGCCTGCGAAGTCGATGCCCGGTACCATCGGAAATGCGCGCACGATGGGGCTCCTGCCGGTGAGGGCCAGCGCGTCTTTGTAGTTGATGGTGCTGTGCGAGATGGAAACCGTCACGTCCCCGGGCGGAAGTGCCGCGTCTTGTAGGTCCTGCACCGAGACTCGCTGCGGGGCGTCCGCTTCTTTTTCGATGAGGATGGCGCGGAACATGAGGGGGTTCTAAGAGCGTTTGGACGCCGGAGCAATCCCCGGGCTGCCTTGCACGGGGCGACCGTGACGCGACTAACGCCCGGGCGAACGCGGCCGTTGTGCACGTATGGCTTGTCAGATTGTCACGACGCGCGGCGCGGTGTTCGTGGTTTGGGGGCGCCCCTCACCCGCGGACATGAACGAGGTGCTGGCAGCCGTCGAAGCGGCTGCGGCGTCGTGCGGACATCCGGTCCTGTATGTGACGCGCGTTCCCGTGAGCGCACCGCCGCCGGACGCTAGCGCTCGCGCGCGCCTCGACGAGGTCATGCCGAGCCTCGTGAAGGCGTGCTCCACATACCACGTCGTGCTCGAGGGGGAGGGCTTCAGCGCCGCCGTGAAGAGAGGGATCTTGACCGGCCTCTTTCAGCTCAGCTGGCGACGAAAGACATTCTTCGTTCACGCCGACTCGGCGGAGGTCGGCTCGGCTCTCGCGGAACATTGCCGGGCAACCGTGCAGCGCTTGCTCACCGCCGCCGAGCGCCGTGGGCTCTTGAGCGCGACTCCTTTCGATGCCACGTAGCAGGGCTTGCGACCGCGGCGGCGCCGGATTATTCCCGCCAGGATGCGCTCGCCATTCGCCGTGCATTGGCGGCTCGATCCCGACGTGACGTTTCTCAATCACGGCTCCTTCGGTGCCTGCCCGGGCGTCGTGCTGGACGCGCAAAGCCGCCTGCGCGAACGGCTCGAGCGTGAGCCCGTGCGTTTCATGATTCGGGATTTGGAAGGCCTGCTGGCGGAAGCGCGAGCCGCGTTGGGGCGGTTCCTTGGCGCGCAACCGGACGACCTGGCTTTCGTGCCGAACGCGAGCAGCGGGGTGAGCACCGTCCTTCGCTCTCTGGCGCTCTCGCCGGGGGACGAGCTGCTGACGACCGACCACACCTACGGCGCATGTCGGAACGCGCTCGCGTTCGCGGCCGAAGCGAGCGGCGCGCGGGTGGTGGTCGCGCCGGTGCCGTTCCCGCTCGAGTCTTCGGAGGAGGTCGTGAGCGCTGTTCTTGCTTCCGTGACCGCTCGGACCCGATTGCTCCTCATCGACCACGTGACGAGCCCGACTGCGCTCATCTTCCCCGTCGAGCGGCTGGTTCGGGAGCTCCGCGCCCGAGGAGTGGACACCTTGGTCGACGGAGCGCACGCACCCGGCATGCTCCCGCTCGGATTGGACGCGCTCGGCGCCGCTTACTACACCGCTAATTGCCATAAGTGGCTGTGCGCGCCGAAAGGCTCGGCCTTCTTGCACGTCCGGCGAGACCGCCAGGGTACCGTGAGGCCTCTCACCCTGAGTCATGGCGCGGCCTCGCCCCGCCGCGACGTCTCGAGGTTCCGGTTGGAGCACGACTGGACCGGGACCGTGGATCCGAGCGCGTACCTGGCGGTGCCGCACGCCATCGAATTCTTGGAGCAGCTCATGCCCGGCGGGCTACCCGCGCTCCAGGCCCACAACCACTCGCTCGCCTTGTACGCCCGCGCGACCTTGTGCCGCGCCCTCGGCATCGCTCCCCCCGCGCCGGAGTCGCTTCTCGGCTCCATGGTTACGCTGCCACTCCCGCCCGGGCCAGGGCCAGCGGAGCCGTCGCAGCTCGAGCCACTCCAGGACGAGCTCTTTTTCGAGCACCATCTCGAGCTACCCGTGTTTCGCTTTGGCGCGCCGGATCGGCGCTTTCTCCGCGTCACCGCGCAGGCCTACAACCGCGCGGAAGACTACGATCGCCTCGCGACGGCGCTGTCGTAGCGCGCCGTCAAAGCCCGGAGGATGCGACGTTGGTGGATGACGGCATCTTTTTGACCTCGCGGCAGGGACTGTCGGCCGGCGCGCTGTACGTCATGAAACGCTCGCGCTGAGCCGGCCGCGGGGGCTCGTTGCTCCCGAACCCAGGGCTGTGATCGGTCACGAGGTACACGTCGTAAGCGAGCAAGCAGTCCCGCGGCTTCCCGGTTCGGTCGGGGTACGCCAGGAGCCACTCCGAGAACGCTTGCCGATAGGGCGCGAAATAGCCCGTCGCGATGCGATCAGAAAACATCACGAAAAATTGGCTTTGACCCATGTGTCGTGGAACGACACCGCCCGCCGGGTTGAGCTGGTCGCTCGCGACGGCGTTGTAAGGGTCCACGTGGGCCCCCTCTGCCGTCGTCGCGTCTACGTAGATCATCGAATCCGTCCGCGACGGCTCACTCGCGAACATGCGCCAGCCTTGCAGCACGCGTGGGTATTCGATGACGGCCTTCGCCCACGCCGGCTGAGGGAGGCGCAGCGCCTTCGGTACGGGGCCGTTGTCGATGAGCACCTCGCTCGCGATAGCGACGAGCATGAGTGCGATCGCGCCATTCCACAGGGCTTGACGAAGCTCCGGCCGGCGCCATTCAGTTGGCGGCCGCAGCTCGTTCAGCGCGCGCCCGAAGCGCTGCTCGAAGCGAGCCCAAACTCGCGCCGCGCGCCCGCCGAACCGGTGCTCTAGGGCGTCCCAATGCTTCGATGCGAGGAGCAGGGGGTAAAACGACATCATCGCGGGGCTGAAGCCGCCGAGGTTCAGCCCCAATGCGAACCCGAGGTGCAGGGCTGGCAGAACACAGACGGCGACTAAGCGCGCTTCTCGCCAATTGAACGGAGTGATGATGAGCAAGAACGCCGCCCACTCGGTGACGAGCACGCTCCGGGTGAGCCCTCTTATCGCCAGGGGCGGCAGGTGCTCGCGCATCCAGACCCCCGTCCACGTGACCAGCTTGTCTTGATGCAGGGCGTAGTGGACCGCCGAGCCGTCTTTCCATGCCGAGCCGTCTTTGCTGGCGGCGTTGAAAAAGTAGATGAAGGCGAACTGGAGCAAAAGGCCGAGCACGGCGAGAGACACGATCGGATGGCGGGCGCGCTCGGGTACGAAATGCGGCAGCGGAGCGACCAATCCCGTTGCGCGCTGCTCGTTGCGGGCCAGCGCCACCGCGTCCAGCGAGAAGCGCGCGCCGAGCGGTAACGGCAACGTGAGCAGGCAGAGTAGGTTCATCACCATGTCTCCGCCGTTTTCCACCACTGCCAAACGCGTGTTCAAGCTAACGCGCGCGACCAGTACCAGGAGGTGCACCCAGCGCGTGCGGTAGCCGACTAGAAACAGCACGTACACGATCGCGCACAGTGCAAAGCCGACGTGTGCTTCCGCCGGGTTCGACACCCCGAAGAACAGCGAGAACAGGTGCTTGGCCGGCGGCCGCCACAGAAGCGTGTGGTTCGGCAAGAGGCCGGTGTTGACGTACCAAAACGACAACTCCGCCCAGCGCCGCGCCAGGTCCAAAAGCAGGACCAAGGCTAGCGCGATACGAAAAGCGCCCAAGCTGCGCGGATCCACCGTGAAGTAGATCTCCCGCAGCGCTCTCCACCACACCTTCCTCACGCGCGCATCCAGAGCAAGTCGCGCGCCAGCGCCTCGGAACCACGAATCTGCGCATATCCTGCGGGATGCAGCGGCAAGCGTCCCCCCCGAGTTGGCACAAACTGGCAAAGCTCAGGCTCGGCTGCCATGACCTCGTTCATGGGCAGCGCGTTCCCGGCACGTCCCACCTGGGCCAGCTCGCTGGTCAGCGTGGGCGTTACCGGTACGAATGGAAAGACTACTACGACGTCGTACGTGGCAGCCCTCCTCGGGCTCCTCGCCAAGCCGGTGGCGAGGGTGACGACCCTGGGCTGCTTCTTGGACGAGGAAAGGCTCGAAGTACCCGGACACTACGCCGGCTTTTTGGAGACCGTACGGCGCGCGCACGAGGCGGGTGGTCGCTACGCGGCGCTCGAGATGACGAGCGAAGCCTTGAGTCTCGGGTTCGCGCACGCTTGGCCGTGCCACGTGGGCGCGTTCACCAATCTCAGCTTGGACCACTCCGACGCCCACGGGTCGCCCGAGCACTACTTGGCGTCGAAGGCGCAGCTCTTCATGTCGCTTCCGCGCGGAGGCTGCGCGGTCTTGAATGGTCGAGACGCCAATGCCGCCTTGTTGCGTGACGTCTTGCCGAGCGGGGTTGATGTCGTCCGCTACGGAGTGGAGAGCCGCGGTGCGGCTTGGGACGAGGTCCACCTGAGCGCGGACGCTGCGAGCGTCACGCTGGACGGCACCGTCGCGAAGCTCGGCTCGCCGCGATTTCCCGAATCGAACGGCGAGCTTCGGCTACGCGCGATCGGTGAAGTGTACGTGGAGAACGCGCTGGCTGCGCTCGGCGTCGCGATGTGGCTCGGAGCTCCTGCGTCGGCGGCGATCGCGCGGCTCGCGACCGTCCCTGCGCCGCCGGGTAGGTTTCAGGTGGTGCACCGCGAGCCGGACGTCGTCGTCGACTACGCGCACACACCCGACGCTCTGGAGCGAGCTCTCGCCACCGCGCGCCGCCTCTGTCGGGGCAAGCTCGTGCTGGTGTTCGGCGCTGGCGGGGACCGTGATCGCGCGAAGCGCCCTTTGCTCGGCGCGGCCGCGCGCGCCGCCGACCGGGTCGTGCTCACCTCCGACAACCCCCGGAGCGAAGCGCCCGAGCAGATCGCGGACGAGATCGCCGAAGGGCTCGGTGAACGCTCGGACGTCGTGCGAGAGCTCGACCGAGAACGGGCCATTCGCCAAGCCGTACAGAACTCGGACGCCCGAGATCTGGTGCTGGTGGCCGGTAAAGGGCACGAGGGGACGCAAGAGGTCGCCGGGGTTAAATTGCCCTTTTCGGATGTGGCGATCGTGCAGGCGAGTGTCAAACGGTCTCGCTGAAGGCCTCGGAATGGCAGCAGAACATCGCGATGACGGCGAGCATGGCGCTTGCACCCGCTGCCGCCATGCTCGTTGATCGCTCCAAGTTTCTCCTCATGGCTACGGCACTCGCCGCCGGCAGCGTAGCCTGCGATCGCGAGCCCTTCGGGCGCGCTCCGGCGCCGCCGGCGCCCGTCGCCACGACGCCTCCTCCCGTGGCGACAGGGCCAATCGCCGTCGACATCGTCGAGCCGGCGCCGACCGGTGCCGCGACGTGCGACGACTCGCAAGGCGTTCCGGAAGAGTGCCCGTCGGTGGGGCCCTCCGACGAAGGCGTGTGCCCGGATCTCATTCAGAGGCGCTGCACGGAGTTCAAGTCGGCGATGAAGCCGCGCGTGGCGGCGCAGGCGGTGGCGTGCCTGCGCGCGCTGAAAGGCAATGAACGCTGCGATCCGGCGCGCATCAGCCAATGCGGCCACCAAGCGCTCATGTCGGCCTGCGCCGAGCCCGCCCGACCGAAAAAGGGCGAGTACCGCGCCGCGCAGGGAACGCAGCCGGCGAGCGTGACCATCACGCCGGACACGTCGCCCGAGACGTCGCCGGTTGCCGTCGCCTGCAACAGCATCCTCAAGGCCTGCGGAGAGCGGCCGCTGAGCCCCAGTCTCGCGGATTGCCGCCAGACTTTGGCTGGCTTGACCGAATCCGGTCGCGCCAACATGGTCGAGTGCGTCACGCAGCACTGCACGGATCGAGGGCTCATCGGCTGCGAGGCCGCGCCCAAGCTCGTCGTGAGCGCCGCGAAGAACTGAGACGAGCTCAGGCGTGGCCCCGGCTGAGGCCGAGGGTCACGCCGCTCGCGATCAGGTGCGCGAGCCGCAACGCCTCCGGCAGGCTGCCGTGTAGTGTCGTCCGCTTCAAGCAATCGGCTGCCTCTTCGAGGCTCAGGCCCGCTCGCTGCACCCAGAGCGGCCCGCAAGGTTCGATGGGGCTGGCGGACGCGATGACGGCCCGCTTGGCGACGTAGCCGGGCAGGTGCTGCAGCGCCGCGTCCAGCTTCTCCCAGCGTGGAGGGCGCCGCAGCACCACCAGCACCGGCACGCCGAGCGTGTCGTGTAAGGCGTGGATGTCCACTACGTTGAAACCGGCGAGGGTGATGCCCTTCAGCAGCACGGCCCGCACGTGGGAGAGCTCTGGCTGTCTAACCAGGGCCGCGAGCGTAGCGGTGCCGTCGTCCGAGTCTTGCTCGACCTCACCGCGCATCACGATGTCCAGCCGCGTCGCCGCGCACATCGCCCCGATGATGGCGACCCGGCCCGCTCTGATGGCGCTCGAACGGAGCGTCATCGAAGCCGACGACGTTGGAGATCCTGCGCGCGGTCATCCTTCACCCTCTAGCAGCGGCGTGACGTCCTGCCTCGCGAGTTGTGTCCAAGTGTTTCCGTGCTCGAACCAGGGAGTGACGGTTGCGCGCGGCTGCGGAAACGTGAGAATCTCCGCCCGGATCGTCGTCCCGCGGCCGGTATTGAAGTTTCTGCTCACGCTGCTCGTTCTCGCGATCGCGCCCTCCGCTTGGGCGCAAGCGGGCCCTTCCATCGACTCCGTGCGCGGCACCATCAGCGGTAGCACGCGCTACGTCGGGTTCGGGGGCGCGTTCGTCGCCATTGCCGACGACACGGAGGGCATTCCGTCCAACCCCGCTGCGGTAGCGGTGCGGCTACCGTACTCGTGGCGAGCCGTGGACTACGGCGTCGGTGCGGACGTTTCCGTCGGCGCTTGGCTGCCCAAGAACGACATCTACAATCAACCGCCCAGCGACCCGGCCGGCAAGAGCAGCGCGCTCGTCGGCTCACTCGCCGCGATCATTTACTATCGGCACTTGGGCTTCGGCATCGCCGCCGAAGCGCGCCGCAACGAAGCGAGCCGAACCGACGCCGCGCAAGGCGTGGGTATCGATTTGGGCGCCAACTTCGGCACTGTCCATGCGGCGCTGGCCTACGGGTTCATGGACGGGCAGGTGCAGCTCGGCGCCGGTCCTCGCTTCGTAGGCTTCAGCCTGAGCAAAAATGGTCCGCTCGCGGCGGGCGTCGGCTACGAAGCAGGCGTCATCATCAAGCCGACGGGGTTGCCGTACCGCGTCGGAGCTTCCTTCAAATCTGCGGTCGACGCGACGTTGCCATCGTACGGGCAAGGGTCGAGCTCGAACGCTTACGTTCCTTGGGAGGCCGCGTTCGGCTTCGCGTACCAGTTCGGCGAGCGCCCGCTCAACCCGTGGTTCGTGACCACCGGCGACCGCGTACGCCGCAACGTGCGCGGCCGGGAGCCGACTCGCGCCGATTACCAGACCGCCGAACGCGAGCTGTATGAAGAGTACCAACGGCGTCCGCGTTGGTACCTACTCGTCAGCTCCGAGCTGTCGCTCATCGAAGGCGGAGGCCGCGTCGGCTTCAGCCAGCAAGCGGCGCGGAGCCGCGCCATCGTGTCGCCGCGCTTGGGTATGGAGACCGAGGTCATTCCACACTACTTGAAGCTGCGCGCCGGCGGCTACTACGAGCCGGCGCGCACGGAGGACTCGCGGGCTCGCTGGCACGGCACGGGCGGCCTGGACGTGAAGCTGTTTCGCTTCGGCTTATTCGGTTTGCTCGAGCCGTTCGACTACTGGCAGCTATCGCTCGCCGCGGACGCGGCGCGCTCGTACCTCAACACTTCCTTCAGCCTCGGTTTTTGGTACTGACGGCTCAGCGAAGTGCTCCCGGCGAGGGCTATTTCTGCGGCTGCCGGCGCGCGATGTCTTCCATGGCGCGCGCGAGCTCCAGATCGCGTTCGCTGATGCCTCCCGCGTCGTGGGTCGTGAGCTCCACGGTGACGCGGCTGTAGACGTTGAACCACTCCGGATGGTGGTCGAGGGCTTGGGCGACGAGCGCGGCGGACGTCATGAACCCAAACGCAGTGACGAAATCGGTAAAGACGTACTCGCGGTGCAGCTTGCCGCCTCGTACGCTCCAGCCGTCTAGCGTGACGAGCGCGGCGTTCAGCGATGCTTCGGCGAGCGGCGTGGGCTTGGACATGACGGCAGCGTAGCGCCTTCTTTCAACGCGAAGCGCCCCGATTCGGGTTGGCGCCATCCGGCGCGCCGTTCGCGGTGAGCAGACGTAGTTTCTGGGGGAGGAGCTGGACGCGGTAGGGCTTCGTCACCCAGTCGCGGGCGCCGAGCTGCTTCGCGATGCGCTCCACGTTCGGCAGCGCGGAGGTGAGCATGACCGGCAGCTCCGGCAGGTTCTTCGTCACGAACTGCATGACGTCGAATCCGTCTACGTCCGGCATCGTGAGGTCCAGCATGAGGGCGTCGAAGCGTTCCCGCTCCAGCGTCCGAAGGCCTTCCGCTCCGCCATGAGCCAGCACGACGTCGAACGAATGGGAGAGAACCTCGCTGACCAGGTCTAGGCTGTCTTGGTGATCGTCCACCACGAGGATGCGCTTCACGGCCATCTCCTCTGGTTTCGCAAGGCGCGTGCCAAACCCTCGGGAGGTCGGCCGGGCGGGTTGGCCCCGATATTGCTCTCGTTCGGTGCGTGGCTGTTCAACAAGTGGTGCGCCCCTTCGATCGCAGTTTGGAGCCGCTACATCGCCGGCTCGCGGAGTTCAATCGCTTGCGCTTGCAGCCGCGCTTGGACGTTGAAGATTGGCAGCAACACTTGCGCCAAGAGCTCGAGCTGCGCACCGTGGAGGGCCACGTCGTCGAGGCCGAGCGGTCCCGTGCGCGCGCCGTCGCTGAAACCGCGCCGACACAGCCGCGTGAGTTCGTCAGCTGGTTCGAGCAGCTCCGCGAGCAATCCGTCGCGCAATCCGAGGGGTTGTTCACTTGGCTCGCCCAGCGCGCCAGCCGTAGCGAAATGAGCTGGTTTCTGGCGCAAGAGGTAGCGAGCGAGCACGAGTTGCCGGACCTCCTCGCGCTCACTCAGATCAAGCAAGGCTGGCGAGCCAAGCTGGAAATCGCACGGGATTACTGGGACGAAATGGGGCAGGGCAACGCTTCGGCCACGCGCGCCCGCTTGCTCGAGTGTCTAGAGCGCGAATTGTTGATGGATGCGACGCATCCGCCGGCCTGGGAGTGCCTGGCCCGCTCCAACCTCATGCTCGCGCTCGCGGCGAACCGCCGTTACGCCTACCACGCCATCGGCGCCCTCGGGCTGCTGGAGCTCACGGCGGCGAGCCCGGCTGCGAGCATCGACGCCGGGCTCTCGAGGCTGGGCGTTTCGGCGGAGGCTCGTGGCTTCTTCGGGGTGCGACAACGCCTGGCCCCGCTTCGGGCTCACGCCTGGAACGAGCATGTCATCCTTCCGCTGGTGGCCCAAGATGCGCGCTCGGCGCGAGCGATTGCGGAGGGCGCGCTGATGCGTCTGGCCGCTGACGCCCGCTGCCATCGCCGCTACCGGGCGGCGTTGGACATCCTGGCGGAGCCGGCGGAGTAGCAAATCAGCCCGCCGGGCAAAAACGCAGCGGGGGCCGGGGGCGCTCATGTGCGTGCGGCATCCACCAAAACATCGGCCAAGAAGTCCGCCCACTCGCTCTGACCGGCGGATTCGGCGATCAGATCCTGGCGAATCTCGAGCTCCACGTAAGGAATGCCGCGGCGCTCCGCGTGGTGGATGACGCCGTAGTCGGTGGCCTCGCTGACTCGGTACGGCTCGTTATCACCGACGACCCACCGCCCGTCCGCACGGAGCCTGGCCAACACCTGGTGCGCAAAGCGAGCGTCCTTTCCGTAAAGCACCCCGGCGTGCATTGGGCGATCCACGTTCAGGTAACGGGGCGTGAAGCTGTGCACGGCCACGAAGATGGTCGGGGTTCCGAGGCGATGCCGGCGGAGGATCTCGCGCTCGAGCCGAGCGTGGTACGGGCGAAAGATGGCGGAGGCGCGCCGCTCGGCTTCTTCGGCGGTGATCCCCTGGTTGCCAGGGACGACCGTCGCTTCGCTCAGCTCGGCGATGGAGCTCTTCGCGTCCAGCGGGCGATTGCAGTCGATCACGAGCCGTGAATAAGTCTGCAGGATCAAGAACGCGCCGAGCTTGGCCGACAGCCGCTCCGCGAGCTGCGCGGCGCCGATGTCCCAGGCAATGTGCCGAGTGAGCTCGGCTTCGGGCAGCCCCAAGGTGCCGAGGCTCTGGGGAATGGTGCGCCCGGCGTGGTCACAAGTCAGCAAGAACGGCGACGTGGGCTGCCCCTCGCGTACTCGAAATGGCGGGGGATCGTCGGGAGCGAGCAGCGCCGGGGAGCGCTTTCCGCGCAGCCGCTCCTCCAAGAAGTCCACGCTACGGGTCACGAAGAGCTCTCGGTTTTTGCGCTGCGCAAGCTCGTGCCCCTCGTCTCTAAACAGCAACAACTCCGCGGGGACCCCGCGCGCTTCTGCGGCCGCGACGGCTTGCAGGGCCTCGCCCAGCGGCACGTTGCTGTCGTTTTCACCGTGCACGACCAAGAGCGGCGCACGTAGCCGTCCGAAGTGGTGGAGCGGCGAAAGACGCCGCAAAGTAGCGGCGTCTTGTACCGGGTGACCGTACTTGGGGTACGCCGCCTGTGCGATCCACGGCTCGGTGTCGCGGTAGAACGTCGCCAAGTCCGACATGCCGCAGACGTCCAGGCCGGCGGCGAACAGCTCTGGGTGAAAGACCAAGGACGCGAGCGTGAGGTACCCGCCGTAGGACCGCCCAGCGCACCCGAGCGTCTCCGGCGTAGCGAGGCGTTCGTCGAACAGGTACCGGGCGCACGCGGCCACGTCGCCAATGGCGCCGAATCTAAGCTCGCCGTTGTCGGCGTTGACGAACGTCTTGCCGAAGCCGGACGAGCCGCGCACGTTGGGGGCGAGCACGCTGATGCCGCGTTGAACGAGCGCCTGGAAGAGCGGATTGTACGAAGGCCGTTCTTGAGCTTCCGGCCCGCCGTGCAAGTGAATGACCGCGGCCGCGGGGGATGCCTCCGGCGCCGCGCGGTAGAGCCAAGCCGTCAGCTCCAGGTCGCCTTCGCCGCGAAGCTTCACCAGTTGCGGAGTGGCGGTCGGCTGCGTCCACGAGAGAGGCTGAGCGGTGACACGACGCCACGCGCCGGAAACGGTATCCAACACGTGCACTGCGCGTGGATGAGTAGGACCTTCGAGGGTCATGGCGAGCCAGCGTGCGTCGTGGGAAAAACTGCCGCCGTGCGCGTAGGGCTCCGGCAGCAGCAGCTGCCGCGAGCTGCCGCTCCGTAGGTCCAGCAGCTCGCACTCGCTTTGGCCGGCGCGGTTCCAGAGCAGGGCCGCGAGGTGGCCGTCACTGCTCAGGATGAGCTGCTCCAGCTCTGCGTCGGCACGCTCCGCCATCAAACGAGGGGCGCCTCCCGAGAGAGGCACCGCGAACAGCGCGTACAGCTCGCGCCCGGCGTTGCTACGCAGGTACGCCACGGTTCCGTCCGGCGAAATCCGGCCCAAATCGCTCTCCCCGAGCGAGTCGCCCACGCGCAGCTCGCGCTCTTCCCCTGAGCTCAGGTCCACGTGCCAGATGCTACGACCTCCGCGCGGCCCGCGCCGCAGGAGCGCCGCCCGCAGCTGCTGGTCCACGTCCAAGACGATTGGCAGCCCCCCCTCGGCGATGGTTTGCCGTGAGCCGTCCCGCACGTCCACCAGCTCGGCGACGCCGTGCGGCGGATCCGTGGTGTGTGCTAGCGCTACGACGCTCGAACGGTGTGTCCACGGACCGAGGTAGGCAGCACCTTCGGGTGCGCGACTTAGGACGTGCAGCTCCGTGCCGTCCGGTCGGACCGCCCAACATTGGGTGCGGGGCGAGCCGCCGGGGGCGGTCGTGAACGCTATCCACTCGCCGTCGTGGGAGAAGCGCGCTTCCTGCACTGGGTCAGCACCCGTGTCCAACGTGCGCTCGCTCTCCCCGTTCAAGTCGCACGTGACGAGCCGTGGCCAGCCGTCGCGGTCGGAGACGTAGACGAGCCGCTCCGCGTCGGGTGAGAGTGACACCGACCAAGCGCTCGTCGCGGCTAGCAATCCGCCGATACTCATTTTCGGGTAAGCTCCTGCAACCACAGCTCGAGCAGCCCGGCGTGCCATAGGGCGTTCACGCCGAGATTGGAGCGCAGGCGGTTCGGCTCGTCCAGCAGCGTCGTGATGAATTCGCGTCGAAAGATGCCTCGGTCCCGCGCGGGCTGACTCAGCAGCGCGTCCCGAACCAGGCCCAGCAGGTCTCCTTCCAGGTGCCGAATTCCCGGAACCGGGAAATAGCCCTTGGGGCGATCGATGACGGCGGCCGGTAGGAGCGCCCGCGCGGCTTCTTTCAGTACGCCCTTGCCACCTTGGGCCAGCTTGAGCTCCGGCGGGCAACGCGCGGCCAGCTCGACCAGCTCGTGATCCAGAAACGGCACCCGCCCTTCCAGTCCCCATGCCATCGTCATGTTGTCCACGCGCTTGACGGGGTCGTCGATGAGCATGACGAGTGAGTCGATCCGAAGCGCGCGGTCGAGTGCGGTATCGGCGTCGGGCGCGTCGAAGTGCTGCCGAACGAAGTCGCGACTCACGTCAGTATCGGCGAGAAACTCCGGCGTCACCATGCCGGCGAGCTCGGCGTGAGTCCAGTCGAAGAAGGCGCCCGAGTAGGCGTCCAGCGCCGACTCCGGCTTCACCCCCGCGAGGGGTGGGTACCATTCGTAGCCAGCGAAGACTTCGTCTGCGCCTTGACCGGACTGCACCACTTTGACGCTCTTTACGACCTCGCGCGACAGCAAGTAGAACGCGACCGCGTCGTGGCTCACCATCGGTTCGCTCATGGCGCGCACGGCTGGCACCACCGCGGGCACCAGCTGTGCGTCCGCGATGCGAATGCGTTGATGCTCCGTGCCAAACGTTTGCGCGATCAAGTCCGAGTACTCGAACTCGTCGCCGCTCATGCCCCCCGCGGGCTCGAAGCCGATGCTGAAGGTCTTCAGGTGCTTTTGGCCGGCATGCGCCAAGAGGCCGACGATCAGGCTCGAATCAAGCCCTCCCGAGAGAAGCACGCCCGTCGGCACGTCCGCCACCATGCGCCTCTCCACGGCCTGGGCGAGCTTGCCGAGGATGCGCTCCTGCCAAGCGGCCGCGGAAAGGTTGCGCTCGGAGGGGTCGCGGCTGAAGCGTGGACGCCAGTAGAGCGTGTCCGTCTCCTCTCCGTCCGGTTGCACGATTCTCACCGTGGCGGCGGGTAGCTTGCGCACGCCTTTGAGGATGGTCAAAGGCGCCGGTACGACGGAGTGGAAGGACAGGTAATGGTGCAGGGCCTGCACGTCGATGCTCGTGTCGACGTCTCCCGCGGCGACGATCGCTTGCAATGTCGAGCCGAAGACGAGCCGCTTGGCTTGCCGTGCGATGTAGAGCGGCTTGATGCCGAGCCGGTCGCGCGCCATGACGAGCCGGCCGGTGTCGCGCTCGGCGATGACGAACGCGAACATGCCGAGGAATCGCTCCACGCATCGAGGCCCCCAGCGATGGTAGGCTTTGAGGATCACCTCCGTGTCGGAGCTGGAAAAAAAGCGATATCCGGCCCCTTGTAGCTCTGCGCGTAGCTCGCGATAATTGTAAATGCAGCCGTTGAATATCAAGCTGAGCCCGAGCTCCGCGTCGACCATCGGCTGCTCGCCGGCCGGGCTCAGATCGATGATGGTCAAGCGTCGGTGCGAAAGTCCGAGCGCGCCGCGCTGCATGACGCCGCCGCTGTCCGGGCCGCGCGGCCTCAGACTTTGGTTCATTCTTTCGAGCGCAGACAGGTCACTGTCCGCGCCGTCCCACCTCAGCTCGCCGGCAAAACCACACATTTTTCTCTCCTTTGCTCAGCGCAGCAGCCAAGTGTCTTTGGCGCCGCCGCCGCGTGATGAATTGACGACCATACTGCCCGCGCCCGCGACGCGCGTGAGCGCCGCCGGAACGACCACCGGCTCCGCGCCGAAGTAGACGAAGACACGTAGATCGACGTGGCGTGGGCGGAGGACGCCTGCGTCCAGCGTTGGGTGGGTGGAGAGCGCGATGGTGCGCTGCGCGATCCAGCGTGAGGGCTGCTGCTCGATCAGCTCACGCGCTTGGTCGAGCTCGGCCTCGGAGGCGTGAGGTCCGACGACGACGCCGAGCCCCCCATAGCCGTCGACCGGCTTCACCACTAGTTCTTCCAGGCGCGCGAGGACCTCGCGCTTTTGGTCCTCGTCGGCGCAGTGGAGCGTCTCCACTTGCTCCAAGAGCGGTCGCTCGTTCAGGTAATATTCTATGAGCTTCGGTACGTAGTCGTAGACCGCCTTGTCGTCCGCGATCCCGTTGCCGAGGGCGTTCGCGAGGGCGAGATTACCGGCGCGTACCGCGCGCAGAAGCTGAGGCCCAATCACGCGTCCGTCTTTGCCCGTACGGCGGCCGAGCGCGTCATCCATGCGCAAGTAGACGACGTCGATCCGGGTCCGCTCCTTGGCCGTGACGTGGTAGAGGACGTCGTCTTGCACGAGCAGCTCCGCAGGGGTGGCGATCGGCATCTCCGCGGCCTCGGCCAACATGCGGTGCTCGAAAGCGGCCGAATCGTGTGAGCCCTCGCTGAGCAACAGGAGCCGCGGCGTGGACCCGGCATGCGCGGGCGCGGATTCCTCCAACGTTTTGCGGAGGAGCCGCGGCACCACTTCCGGGTCGAGCACGTCCGAAAGGCTCGCGTACTCCGGGAAGGTGGCGCAGAGCAGTCGGCGACTTTGCATGGCGTAGGCGACGCCAGACGGGACACGCACGTTGTCTTCCAGCACCAACCAGCGGCCGTCGGCATCGCGCACGATGTCGAAGCCGCACACTTGAGTACGGCGCGCGCCGCGCGGCACGCTGAGCCCTGCGTCGCGGCGTCCCGGCGCGCTTTCCACGAGCCAAGCGGGCACGACCCCGTCCCGCACGATCTGCTGCTCGCCATACACGTCGTCCAAGAAGGCGTCGAGGGCGCGGGCGCGCTGCGCGGTGCCGCCCTCTAACCGGCTCCACTCCTCGCCAGTGAGGACGCGCGGTACCACGTCCAGCGGGAACGGGCGCGCCTCTTTAGCGTCCGTCGGGCGGAACACGACGCCCGCGTCGAAGGTACGTTGGGCTAGCTCTTGCCCGCGCCGGACGAGCTCTTCACTACCGAGCTCGCTCAACAAACCGAGCACGGCCGCGTGCGCGGGCCGAGCGGTGCCGTCGGGTAGGAGCGCCTCGTCGTAAGCGGGTGCGTGGTAGTCGCGCGCCAGCGCGAGGGAACCGGCACTCTCCGTTGGGTGGTGCTTGTCTCCGCGCGTCTCCGCCAAGATCAAGTCCACGACGTCCGTGAAGCGACCGCGGCGGCGCAGGGCGTCCCGCTGACGAGCCGCCGCGCTGCGTCGTTCGAGCGCGCTCTCCAGCAAACTTTGCACGAGCTCCCAGTCACCGCTTTCGCGTAGCTCGGGCTCCAGCGCGTCCCGCATCGAGCGGAGTACCACCGACGCCGGTACCGACTTGGCGGCTCCGAGCTCGACCAGCTCCGCCTCGATGCCAGAGCGCGCCGCGCGCCACATCGAGGCGCGCTGGAGGGTAGGATGAACCGCAAACGTAGGGGGCTCCCCCGCCAATGCTCGCCCGGCTTCACGCATGACCACGGCGCGGAACAAGCCGGCGATGAGCGCCACCGTGTCCACGGAGTGGCACGCGTCGCAGACGCGCAGCTCCAGGGTCGGGACGTGCGCCGACGGCCGCACGTCGAAATAGAGCATGCCCTTGTCGCTGATCACGCCGGAAGCGACGAGATTTTCGACCATCTCGTCGTACTCGCGGGCGGAGGCGAACGGGCCGGGGCCGCCCGTTGTGGGCCAACGCGACCAGATCAAGGTCCGGCTGCTCGCGTAGCCGGTGTCATCGCCTGCGTGTGAGAATGGCGAGCTGACCGAGAGGGCGAGCAGCGGCGGAAGCCAGGGCGCCACGCGGTCAACGAGCTGCACGGCGAGGTCGCGGTTTTCGATGCCGACATGCACCTGCATGCCGCAGATGAGCTGCTCGCGAACCAGCAGCTGGTAGTCGGCGTGCATTCGCCGAAAGCGCGGCTTGTCGGTGAGCAGAACCTCGGACATCGAGAGCGGCATCGTGCCCGCGGCGGCGACGCCGATGCCCAGCCGCCCCGCAACGCCGATGAGCTCGGAGCGCACGTCGCGGAGGTGCGCTTGCAGGTCGGCCAGGCTTTCGTACACGCGGCTGTTGGTCTCGACGACCGTCTGCTGTAGCTCGGCGGCGTACGTGTGCTCGGAGCGAGCGAGCTGCGCCAACAGCTCGCTCGCTCGCGGCGTGAGCTGACGCGTCCGCAGATCCACGAGATGAAACTCTTCCTCGATTCCGAGCGTGAAGGGCGCGCTCATGTAACCGCCCCTCCCGCAGGGACCAGCTCACAACAACTTGAGAGCGTGGCAATCAGACTTACGACAATGTAGCCATTTCGCCACGGCAGTTCAGCGCGAAACCCCGGCAAAAGTCGACTTCGGTCACGGTGGTAAGCAGCGGTGCGTGTCACGGTCGCCCGCCATTGCAGGACCCGCGCCGAGCCGGCGCTACTTGGAAGACTGCAACTGCTTCGAGAGCGCTTCCGGATTCTTGAGCGGCTCGCCCGCGGCGAGGAGCCGTTCGGCGCCTCGCTCACTTCCGTAATAGGTGGCCTGTTCGGTCACGAGGTACCATCGCTCCAGCCGCCCGGCCGCGAGCATGTCACCGATCTCTCTCAGTGGCGCTGCGCTCACGGCGGCCACCGCGGAGAGTGTATCCGCGTCGAAGCTGCCCGCGAACTCCACCACCTCGCCCGCTTCCGAGCTCCGCGCGACGCCATGTATCTGCTTCAAGCTCTTGAGAAGCGTGTCCATGACTCAGTCGTCGACCTCCATCTTGGAGCCGCGATAGATGATGACGCGCTTCTTCTTTCCCGGAGGCCCTGCGGCGGCGTGAGGGGGCGGCGCAGACGGCGCGGGGGCCGTGGACGACGTCGAGGTCACGGGAGGCGAGGGAGGTGCGGGCGCCTTGGGCGGCGGCGGAGCCGGTCGAGGTGGGACCGGCGGGCGTAGCGCGCCGAGGGGCTGCAGCGCGGCGGATGCCTCCGAGCGGGCCATGATGGGGGGGAGCACGTCGGCCAGGAGCGCGAGAGCGGATTGCGAGAAGACATCGCGCGCCGACGCGTCGTCGATGCTGGCAGCCAGGCGCTGGACGAAGTCCGTGTACGTCGCGTACGTCGGCTTCACTGCCTTCAGGCGTTGTTGGTACGCGAGCCGCCCCAGCGCGCCGAGCGGCTTCGCGAACAGTTGCCCGAGCTGCGATAGCACGTAATCCGGCACCGGGTCGCTCGCCTGAGGAGGGGCCTCGATGGCGGTCGCGGCCGCGGAGACGGATTGTCGCGCCGACAGCGTGGCTCTGAACGCGCTCTTGGCTCCACCGCCTTGCTTGGCGAGCGCTTGCAGCTTGCCCGCCACCGTGTTGAGCGTGACCGCGAGCACCGTTGGATGCACCTGCTCGGTTCCGATGACCAACAGGACGTGCCCTTCCACCCAGCGCACCACCACGCACGCGCTCTCGTAATACAGAGCCAGCGCCTGGTAAGCCGAAGACTCGAGATTCTCGAACGTGCCGAGCGCGTCCAGAGCGAGCTGCGCGGCGTCCGAGAAGGTGTGGGCGGCCATTCCCGCTGCGCTGTGGTGCGCCACCGTTTTCAGCTCCGGGCTCACGAGCGAGACGCCCAGCACGCTCCCCACTTCACCCATTTGGGCGAGCGCGGCCGAAACCCCCGGCGTCGAGGTCTGGTTGGACGCGCTCAGGTTCACGCCGCTCGGAAGTGACAAGCGCGGGCTGCTGCGAAACTGGGGTGATGCGCTCGGCGAGGGGGAGGGCGACGTGCTGAGCCGCGGCGCGACCATCGTCTTGGCGCTTCGGTGATCCGTGGCGGACGACGCGTGGTGGCCGATTGCGTTGTAGAACGCGTGCGACATCTCCTTCGCAGAGGGGAAGCGCTTGGCGGGATCCTTGTCGAGCGCGCGCTCGAACCATGCGTCCAGAGCCGGGGGCAAGCCCGCAACCCGCCGGGATGGCGGCTCCGGATCGCCGCCGATGATGTCGAAGAGGAGCTCCGCCAACGAGTCCCCGCCGAACGGTGTCACTCCCGTGAGTGAGTGGTACGCCACCACCGCCAGCGAGAAGAGATCCGACCGCCCGTCGATTTGCGGCAAGCCGCGCGCTTGCTCGGGGCTCATGTACGCGGGGCTCCCGATCAGCTGGCCCGCGGTGGTGCTGGTGAACGACGCTTCCCGGTGAGTGGTCTTCGCGACCCCGAAGTCCAAGATCTTGAGCACGAAGCCTTCTTCCTCGGCGTCGCCGCACAAGAAGAGGTTTTCAGGCTTGATGTCGCGATGGGCGATGCCCAAGGCGTGGGCTTTGCCGAGGCCGCGACAAGCGTGGGCCACGATGCGCGCAGTCACGTCCAAAGAGAGTCGATTGCCGCGATCCAGGAAGCTGCCCAGATCCTCACCGACCAGGTACTCCATGGCGATGTAGAGGCGGCCGCCGTCCTCGCCGAAGTCCAGCACGTTCACGACGTGGGGGCTGTTGATGCGCGCGGCGGACTGCGCCTCGTGCACGAAGCGCGCGCGATGATCCAGCTCGTTGCGAAACGCGGCGTCGATGAACTTCACCGCGACGTCGACGTCCAGCGTGAGGTGGCGTGCTAGCCACACCGCGCCCATGGAACCGCGACCGAGCAGGCGATCGATACGGAAGCGCCCGGAGATGGTCGCACCGGGGAAGATGCTCGAATTACTCGATGCGGCGCCTTGGGAGCTCATGCTTGGCTACTCGTGCTCGACGCACGATGATTTCTAGCGTCCGATAGTCTGCCCCGTGTGGCGAAAGTGCAAACCGATTCGCGGCGCGCGACTCGGAATTGCACCACAGCAACGCTGCTTCCATCACACTGTCATACTGGCTGCCTGCGTCCTCGAAACATTCGCGACACACGTATGGGGTCACGCCCGCCTTCGCGGCAGCGGGTCGACGACATGCGCGACGCCGTGGAGCGACGCTCGAGGCTTCAATGCGGCGCGGCTTCGCTCGCCGCGTCGGTGGCTCCGCCCTGCGCGACGAAGCGGTTTCGCCCGCCGCGCTTGGCTTGGTACAGCGCCGCGTCCGCCCTCTTGAGCAATGCTTGCGGGGACAGCTCGGCTTCGCTCGGCTCCGCGACCGCGACGCCGAGGCTCAGCGTGACGTGCCCGGCTACGCCGGAAGCGGCGTGCGGGAGGTTCAGCGCCTCGACGCTGGAGCGCAACGTTTCCGCGACTATCGCAGCTCCTTCCGCGGTCGTGTGGGGAAGCACTAGCGCGAACTCCTCTCCACCGTAGCGCGCCGCCAAGTCTGCGGGCCGGCGAGCGGCCTGAGCCAGCACGGCCGCGACCTTACGCAAGCATTCGTCCCCGCCCTGATGCCCGTAGGTGTCGTTGTACTTCTTGAAGTAGTCCACGTCCGTCATGATCAGCGCCAGGGGCGCACCTTCGCGTCGCGCGCGGCGGTATTCCTGGTCGAGCACCTCGTCGAAGCGGCGCCGATTGGCGAGGCCCGTGAGCCCGTCCACCGTCGAAAGCCGAGACAGCTCCGCGTTCTTCACCTCTAGCTGGTGCTTGAGGGCCGCCAGTGACCGGTAAGCTTCGTCACGGTCGAGCTGCGCCAGAAAGCTTCGCGAGTGGGCGCGCACGCGCGCGATGAGCTCGATCTTATCCGGGATCTTCACCAGGTAGTCGCTGGCGCCGATCTCGAACGCGCGGCTCTTGTCGCGTGGGTCCTCCTTGGAGGAAAGCACGATGATTGGGATCGATGCGAGGCTTGGATCCGCTCGGAAGAAGCGCACGAGGGTAAAGCCGTCGACCTCCGGCATGACCAGGTCCTGGAGGATGACCGTGGGCCGAATCTCTCGCGCGATCGGCAGCGCGCGCGCCGCGTCCGCGCAGACGTGGAGCTCGATGTCCGGCTGATTTGCGAGCATCAGCCGAAGCGCCTCGGCTACAATGGCCTGATCATCAACCAATAGGACCACCGAGCGTGGCTCGGCGCGTTGGGCATTGGACCCTGTTTTCGAGGGATCTTCCGACGTGGACACTTACGGGCGCTGGTGGGAGGCCGCTCTACTGGCGGCCCCAAGCATAGCTGGGATCGTTACTTGCCGAGGTCGCTTTATGGGTCGTTTCGCTAGTCTCAGACTCTCCTCGAAACTGTCGCTCCTCGTCACTGTCTTCATGCTCGGGCTGCTCGCAATCACGGGCGTGGCCTGGCACACGCTGGGCAAAGTCAAGGTGAACGGCCCCGTTTACCTGGACATCATCCAAGGCAAGGACGTGATCGCGGATGTCCTCCCGCCGCCGAAGTACGTCATCGAATCCTACTTGCTCGTGCTTTTGATGGTGGAGGAGGGGGACAAGAGTAAGGTCGTCTCCTACATCGAGCGCGGTAAGAAGCTACGCAGTGAGTACGAGGAGCGGCAGGCGTTCTGGGTGGAGGATCTCGCGAGTGGCCGCCTGAAAGATTACATGGTTGCGCAGTCCTACCGGCCGGCGATGGACTTCTACGAGATTCGCGACCGCGAGCTCGTGCCCGCGTTACTCGCGGGAGACGCGGCGCGAGCCAAGGACCTCGCCCACGGCAAGCTGCTGGACCGCTACGAGGAGCACCGCGCCGCGATCGACGAGGTCGTGCGTCTGGCCACGGCCCAAAATCTCGCCCACGAGAGGGCGGCGACGGAGCTCGTTTCGAGCAGCTCCACGACGCTCATCGCCCTAGCGGGGGTGATCGTCGCCCTCGTTCTTTGGATCGCGTGGCTCATCGTTCGCTCCCTCGTGACCCGCCTGCAACGCTCGTCGGTGGCGCTCATGTCTACGGCCACGCAGATCGCCGCGACGAGTAAAGAGCAGCAGGCGACGGTCACTGGCTACTCCGCTTCCACGACGGAGATTGCGGCGGCGGTGAAGGAAATTTCGGCCACCAGCCAAGAGCTGCAGTCGACGCTGGAGCAAGTGAGCGGGGTCGCGTCCAACGCGGCCAGCCTCGCCGAGAACGGCCGCGCGGGGCTAGACGAAATGGACGGTACGATGCGCCAGCTCTCCGGCGCGACCAGCTCCATCTCGTCCAAGCTCGCCGTCATCCGCGAAAAAGCCAACGACATCAACTTGGTCGTGACGACCATCACCAAAGTCGCGGACCAGACCAACTTGCTCTCCGTCAACGCCGCCATCGAAGCGGAAAAGGCGGGTGAATACGGGCTCGGCTTCCTCGTCGTGGCGCGCGAGATCCGCCGCCTCGCGGACCAATCCGCCGTCGCGACGCTGGATATCGAGCAGATGGTTCGCCACATGCAGGCGGCCGTCTCCGCCGGCGTGATGGAGATGGACAAGTTCACGGAGCAAGTCCGCCACGGCGTCGAGGCGGTCGGCACGATCAACCAGCAGCTCGGGCAAATCATCGAACAGGTCCAGGAGCTGAACGGCCGTATCGAATCCTTGAACGAGGGCATGCGGAGTCAGTCCCAAGGCGCCTCGCAAATCAGTGACGCCATGACGCAACTCACGGACGGCGCGCGCCAAACCGCGGCTTCGCTCAAGGAGTTCAACAGCGCCACCGAGAGCCTGCGGGACGTCGTCTCTGGCTTACGTGAAGAGCTGTCTACCGCCCCTCACGCGGGCGCCTGATGCTGGTCGTCACGTTTCGCATCGCAGGCTCTGCGTACGCGCTCCGCTGCGATGACGTAGTGGCGGTCATCCCGGAGGTGGAGCTGCGGCCGCTCGCGCAGGGTGCGGCGTGCTTGCGCGGCGTGTTCGCGTACCGGGGAGAGCTCACGCCGGTCGTGGACTTGTGTCAGCTCGTCGGCGGCTACCGATGTCCGGCGCGGCTCAGCAGCCGCATCGCGCTCGTCCGCTCCGCGCTTTCGGACGGCACCCAGCGCACGATCGGGCTTTTGGCCGAGCACATGACCGAGGCCCGACACCTGGCCGAGACGCTCCCCGCTTGTGCGAAGGTGGCGTCGCTCCCCTACTTCGGAGAGGTGCGGATCGAAGCGGGGGAGCCGCTGCAATTTTTAGAGCCCGGCGCCATTCTGCACGCGTCGGGACTTGCGCTCCCATCCCCCTCCACCGTCATGAGGATCACCGCCGGTGAAAAGGATCGAGAGCCTCCTCAGCCGTGAAATCGGTCTCAATCCGGCCTCGATCGGCGCGAGCGCGATCGACGCCGCGATAAAGACGCGCCTACGGGACACCGGGCTCGTCCAGCTCGCGGACTACGTTCAGCGGCTGGAACGCAGCCCGGAGGAGCGCCGGGCTCTCATCGAGGAGATCGTCGTCTCGGAGACATGGTTCTTCCGCGACGAAGAGGTGTTCAAGGCGCTGGCGCGCCACGCGCTGCCCATCGCTCGGCGTGACCGCGTCGTGCGCGTGCTGAGCTTGCCCTGCGCGACTGGCGAAGAGGCCTACTCGGTGGCGATCGCGCTGCTGGCGTCCGGGCTTTCGCCGACGCGCTTTCAAGTCCGTGCCGTGGACGTGAGCGAACGAGCGCTCGCCCACGCCCGCCGGGGTCGGTACGGCAAGGGCTCGTTCCGGGGTACGTCGGCGCAGCTGCACCCGGGCTATTTCGAGGCTAAAGATGGCGGTACGGCGCTGACGGAGCCGCCTCGTTCGTCCGTGACGTTTGCGCTCGGCAACGTGCTCGACTCTGCGCTTTTCGAGCCGCGCTCGTTCGACGTCGTGCTGTGCCGTAATCTCTTGATCTACTTGGACCCGGCCGCGCGGACCCGCGCCCTTTCGAACATCTGGAACTGGCTTAGGGAAGACGGGCTCCTATTCGCCGGGCACGCGGAGGCGATCGAGCTCATGGACGCGCGCTTTGCGCGCCAAGCCGAGGCGGCGCCGTTCGGCTACGTCAAGCAGTCGCGCGAGCGCGCCGAGGCGCCTGGCAAACGTGCGCCGGAGCGCAAGCTCCCTCCTGTCGTCGCCAAGCGCACGACCGGAAGCGGCGCGACCGCCAAGGCGCCCAAGGCCGAGCTGACACCCGCGTCGCTGGCGCGTGCCACGGAGCTCGCGGACGCAGGTCGGCTTCAAGAAGCGCGCGCGGTTTGCCTGCAATACATCAACGAAGCTTCTGCGGGCCCGAAGGCGTACTGCTTGCTCGGCCTCATCCACAAGGTTCAGGGCGAGGTGGATGCGGCCATCGACTGCTTCAACAAATCCTTGTACTTGGACCCAGGCCATCAAGAGGCTTTGATTCACCTGGCGCTGCTTCATGAGCAACGCGGCGACTCTCTCGCCGCGGCCAACTTTCGGCGCCGCGCGGAAAGAGCGCGTCGAGGTGAGGGCGCATGAGAGAGAGCCTAACGCTACCGGTCGTCGACTGCTGGAACACGATCGGGGTGAAGGGCGACCGCAGCTGCGACAAGCTCCCGGCGGCGATCCATTGCCACAACTGCCCCGTCTTCGCCGAGGCAGCGCGCGCGTTCTTGGATCGCGAAGCTCCGCCCGGCTACTTGCAGGAGGTGACGGAGGGCTTGTCGCGCGCCGCTCCCGCCCGGACGTCCGAGACGGTTTCGGTCGTCGTGTTCGAAGTGGGAGATCAGCTCCTGGCCATCGACACGCAGGCAGTGGTGGAGGTGACGGCTCCACGGACACCGCACCGCGTCGGGCACAGAACGGGTCGCATCTTCTCCGGCTTGGTCAACATTCACGGCCAGCTCGAGCTGTGTTGCTCGCTGCACGGGCTACTACAGATAGAAGTTGGCGCCACACGCGCGCCCGCCGCACACGCCCGCATGCTGCTCGTCGAGCACGAGGGGCAACGTTTCTCTTTCGAGGTAGCGGCGGTACACGGCGTGCATCGCTTCGGGACCGCGGATTCGTCCGCCGTCCCGGCGACGTCGCAGCAGGACGCCGCGTCCTACGTGCGGCAGTTACTGCGGTTCGGCGAGCGCCGCGTCGGCCACCTAGACCTGGCGAAGACGTTCCGCGCGCTGGAGGCGAGCCTCAAGTGAGCAACCTGGAAGACGCGCCGCTACCGCTCGTCGAGCTGTTCCTCGCGGACACCCGTGAGCATTCGGCGACGCTCAAGCGCGGCTTGTCGAGCCTCGCCGAGGACGCTTCACGGCAACGCGCGCTGTTGCCGGACCTGCTCCTCGCCGCCCATTCGATCCGAGGCGCGGCCAAAATCATCGGCTTCGAGGCCGCCGCGCGCGTCGCCGAGGCGGTGGAGGCGCGGCTCCTCGACGCCGAGCACAGCGGCGCGCGGCTGCACCCGCAGCAAGCGCCCAAGCTCGCGAGCGCGACGGAGAGCTTCGAACGAATGGTCGCGGTCGGAGCCCCCGAGCTACGGGCGTGGGCGGAGAACCAGGCCGGCTACTTGGAGAGCGTCGTGGCCCAGCTCAAGGCGCCGAGCAGCGACCTGCCGCGCCCGACGGCGTCGCGCGTCACGCCAGCCTCCAAGCCGACGGCGAGCGCTAAAAGCGAAGCGAACATCGTCGAGCTGTTCCGCGCCGAGACCGCCGCCTGCACGGACGTGCTCAGTCGCGGCTTGGTCGAGCTCGAAGCGGGGGGGCGCGCGGACTTGGAGAGCTTGATGCGCGCCGCGCACTCCATCAAAGGGGCGGCGCGCATCGTCGGGTTGGAGCTGGCGGTTCGAATCGCGCACGCGCTCGAGGATTGCCTCGTCAAAGCGCAGGAGGGAATACTCGCGCTGCCTCCAAAATCCGTGGACCTGCTCCTGGCGGCGGTGGACGTGCTGTCGGAGATGGGCCAGGTGCCGATGCAACGCTTCGCCGAGTGGGAGCTCGAGCGCTCCTCACTGACTACGGATTTGCTGGAACGGCTGCGGCACTTGTCGCAATTGCGGCTATCGGTCCCCCACGTGCCATCGGCTAGCTCTATGGGTCTCGGCGCTCGCCGCTCGGAGCTACTCGCGGGGCGCCTTTCGGGTGCGCCCGCGGACGTGCAGATCCAGGTGAAGCCTGCGGAGCCGATGACTTCGCTTGCGCCCATGCGGTCCTCGGTCGTGGCCGCGCCGTCTGCTGCTTCGTCGCTGAATGCGTCTGTCCCGGCGCGCGATCGCGTGGTGCGCGTCAACGCACAGAGCATCAATCGCTTGATGGGCCTCGCGGGCGCGTCGCTCGTGGAGTCGCGGCGCGTGCAGACGTTTGGCTCCGCTCTGCAACGGCTGCGGCGCCGCCAGAGCGAGCTCGCCGCGCTGCTCGAGGCGCTGGATCGTCAGAGCGGAGACACGCTGGACGCGCTCGGTCGTGCCACGCTAGAGGAAGCCAAAACGCGCGCCGCTGATTGTAGGTCTTTGCTCGGCGCGCAGATGACGGAGCTGGACAGCTACGCCCGGCGGGTGGACGACCTGAGCGATCGGCTCTACCGCGAGGCGCTCAAGAGCCGCATGCGCCCGTTCGGCGACTGCGCACACGGCTTCCCCCGCATGGTGCGCGACGTCGCGCGGCAACTCGGCAAGGAAGTGCGCTTCGACCTCAGCGGCGAGGCCACGGACGTGGACCGCGACGTCCTGGAGAGCTTGGAAGCGCCTCTCACCCACCTCCTACGGAACGCCGTCGATCACGGGCTGGAGACGCCGGCCCAGCGCGCCGAGACCGGCAAAGCCGAGCAAGGCGTCGTGCGCATCGAAGCTCGTCACCACGCCGGCATGCTCGCGATCACGGTCACTGACGACGGGCGCGGCATCGACCCCGCCGCGCTGCGCCGCAAAATCATCGAACGAGGGCTGTTGGCGGAGAGCGTCGCGCAGGCGTTGAGCGCGGCGGAGCTGCTCGAGTTCATCTTCTTGCCTGGCTTCTCGACCGCGAGCAGCATCACGGAGATCTCGGGTCGGGGCGTAGGGCTGGACGCCGTGCGCAGCATGGTGGAGTCGGCTTCCGGCTTCGTACGGGTGAGCTCGGAGCTCGGGCGCGGCACCAGCTTCCACCTCCAGCTCCCCGTCACCCGCTCGGTCATGCGCGCGGTCGTGGCGGAAGTGTCGGGCGAAGCGTACGCTTTCCCGCTCTTGCGCATCGAGCGCATCTTGCGCGTGCCGGCGGCCGACGTGCAGACCCTGGCCGCGGTTCAATATTTCTTGCTGGAAGGCGAGAGCGTATCGCTCGTGGGCGCTTCCCAGCTGCTCGGCTTCGGCTCCGAACCGCCGAGCGGCCAGGAGGTGTGCGTCGTCGTGATCGGCGATCGTGCCCGCCGTTACGGGCTCGCGGTGGAAAGGTTCTTGGGTGAGCACGACCTCGTCGTGCGCCCGCTCGATGCGCGGCTGGGCAAGGTGCAAGACATCGCCGCGGCCGCGATCCTGGTCGACGGCACGCCGGCCCTGATTTTGGACGTTGACGACCTGATGCGCTCAATCGAGAAGCTGGCCCAATCCGGCCGAATCGACAAGCTGACGACACGCGCCGACTCCCGCTCCGCGAAGAGCCGGAAGCGTGTCCTGGTCGTTGACGACTCCATCACGGTGCGCGAGGTCGAACGACAGCTCTTGGTCAACCGAGGCTACGAGGTGGACGTCGCGGTGGATGGGGTGGACGGACTCAACTCCGCGCGAGGTGTTCGCTACGACTTGATCGTGACCGACATCGACATGCCGCGCATGAACGGGCTCGAGCTCGTGCGTGCAATCAAGCAAGATACACGGCTGAGCGCGACGCCCATCATCATCGTCTCGTACAAAGACCGCGAGCAAGACCGGCTGCGCGGTCTCGACGCGGGGGCCAACTACTACCTCACGAAGAGCAGCTTTCACGACGAGACGCTGGTGCGTGCGGTAGAGGACTTGATCGGGAGCGCGGACGCATGAAGGTCGCGCTCGTCGACGTAAGCGCGCAGGTCGCGCGCGCCGTAGAGCGAGCTCTGGCCGGCTCCGGCCATCGGCTCGTGTGGCACACCAGCACGGGAGCGGACGCGCTCAAGCGCTGCAGCGCGGAGCCGCCTCATTTGCTCCTGATCGGGCTACGCCTCGCGGACCTGAAGCCGGCGGTGCTGACGCGCCGGTTGGTGAGCAACGGTACGTGCGCGGTCGTGCTCCTCGCAGGGCCGAGCGGCGATATGTCCAGCGCCTACGACGCGATGGGCGCGGGCGCCCTGGACGTCGTGAAGTCGCCCAGCTTCGACGAAGACGGGGAGCTGCTCGGCGCCGATGCGCTACTCGCAAAACTGCGCACCGCGGGGCGGCTATTGGGGCAAGGCTCCGGTGAGATCCCGGCCCTGCGGCGCGTCAGTGTCGCGCCCGCGGCGCCCCCCCTCGTCGCGATTGGGGCGTCCACGGGCGGACCGCAGGCAATCCTCACGGTGCTGTCGGGGCTCCCCAAGCCGTTTCCGGGCGCGGTCGTGCTCGTGCAACACGTGGACGGTGAGTTCAGCGCTGGCCTCGCCAGCTGGCTGGCGGAGACGAGCGGAATGCGCGTGGAGCTGGCGCGCCCCGGCTCGGTACCGGTCGCGGGCGTGGCGCTCCTGGCCGGCACGGAGGAGCACTTGGTCATCACTAGCGGGGGCAACCTCCGCTACACCCCGAACCCGCGTGAGCTTCTGCATCGGCCGTCCGTGGACGTGCTGTTCGAAAGCCTCGCCCAGCACTGGAAGTCGCCCGGCGTCGCCGTGCTGCTCACGGGAATGGGCCGCGACGGCGCGCAGGGGCTGAAGAAGTTGCGCCAAGGCGGCTGGCACACCATCGCCCAGGACGAGGCGAGCTCGGTCGTCTACGGCATGCCCAAAGCGGCGGCGCAGCTCGGCGCCGCGACGCGCGTTCTCCCGCTTTCCGGCGTGGCGGACGAGGTCGCCAGCTTCGTTTCGCGCCACCGCGGCGGCCTTCGCGCTCGCGTTTCCAAGGCGCCGCCGCGCGGCTGACCAGCGCGCCCGCTCGAAGCTCGGCGGCGCCGTTACTCGGTGGAGCGCAACCGCAAGCCGAGCGGCAGCTCCTCCCCGAACCAAGCCGCACGCTCCGCGTCCACCACCGGCACGTGCTCGCGGACGGTGCGCACCAACTCCGGATCGGTGTTCACGGCTTCCAGCCGCCGCACCACCTCCGCGCGCACGCTCGGGCTCACGTCGCGCGCGCGATCGTTCGTGACGCGTGCGAGCTGCGCGGCCGTCAGCGCCGCCGCCGGCATCTCGTGCCAGCGCTCGCTGAGCACGTGGGTGAGCCAGCTCTCCGCCACGTGCGGCAGAACGACGTGGTGCGCGCTCGCGTAGCCGGGTACGCGGGCGCCGACCCGCCCAATCGCGCTCCACAAGCGGGCGTCACGCTGGCGAAAGGTTCGCTCCACCAGCCACTCGCCGAGCGCGCGGCGGCGCGGCTCTGGAACTCGCTCGAGCGACGCGATGAGCTCCAGCATCTCGAACGACGCTTCGGCTGGTTTCAGGCTCTTGCTGCGCTTCAGCTTGAGCTCGCTCGGCGCCCAGAAAGGCTCCAGCAGGCCGAGCAAGCGCGTCTGCGTCTCTTCACGAAGTCCTGCGACCAGGCGCCGCCAGGCGATGAAAAATTGCTGCCAGCTTCGCGCGTTGGCGCCCCCCGCGATACCGCTCTCGAACAGGGGCACGATCTGCGCGATGCGCTGGTCGTCCAGCGGCGCGCCGAAGCCGGGGCGCAGGGAGTAGCCGGCCAGCATCCAGAACACCCGCTCGTGGTCCTCCGAGCGGCGGCGCGCGCTTCGACCTTCGGAGAGCGCGTCGAACAGCGCCCGGTTCGTTTCGAGCGTCCAGTTGCGGCGCTCGCCCAAGAGCCGCTCGAGCTCGCGCGGCAAGTCCTTGCTCTCTCTCTCTCGCACGTCGGCTCGTCCTTCACCGAACACGCGTCGAATCGCCTCCAGCGCGTCGGGCAAGCGGGGGGGAGGTGGCTGCGAGGGCGCGGGCGGTGACGAAGGCGCGCTGAGCGGTGCTTCGCGCAGCTCGAAAGCCAGTCGAAAGCGTCGCGGCGACGCTCCGGGCGGCGGCGAAACCTCCACGCACGAAAGCTCGACCGTGCCGATGGCGCTGAGCTCGCCTTCGAGAGCGACTTCCAGCTCCTTCTGCTGGTCTTCGCCCTGCGTGAAGAGCGTGGTCACGGGCGGCAGCGCCGCGAAATCGTCGTCGAGCTTTACCAGCTCTCCGGGCCGGTTCTGCGCCGTGTCGGAGGTGTAAAGCTCGAGCCGCACCGGCTCGCCCACCCGTAGCCAGAGCCCGCCGTTGCCGGCCGCGTGGCGCTCGCCTTCGCGCGCGCCCTTTGGTACTACGCAGAGCGCGCGGCGGGCGCTGCGCTCGTCCACCGAGACGTAGAAGCCGCGCGGTGTGCCGCCGCCGATGCGCAGACCATGGCCCGCCAAGGAGCGGCCGTACGCGACGCCGCCGCGCGCCACCGACAGGTCCGGTTCCGGGTACGGAAGCAACGTGACTTCGCGGCCGCTGGCGTCACTGACTACCCGCTGCACGCGCTCGGCCGCACCGCGGGCGTGGAACAAGCCGCCGTTCAATAACAAGGCGTCAACGCCCGCGGGCGCGTGACGCTCGAGAAACTGCACGACGTGCCGCGAGATGGCCGGATCGCGCTCGTAGGGCAGGCCGAACGCGACCAAGCCCGCGCGGGGCCTGGGGGCGGGCTCGCCCCGCGCGACGAGCGGCAGAAATCCCGAAAAGAGCAGCTCTTCGACCTCGTCCCGCGAAAGCTCCGTCGAAAGCGTGCCGCCGACCAGGGCGGAGCCCAGCCGCGCGACCCGGATCGGCATCGAGTCGGGCGCGTCGGCGCCGAGCAGGCGCTCCTTGGCGGTGCGACACGAAAGCAGGAGCCGACTGAACCGCAGTGCGTCCAGCCGTTCGCCTTCCAGCATGCGCTGCTCGCACTTCTGAGCCAGCGCCAAGTCGATGTTGTCGCCGCCCAAGAGCAGGTGCCGCCCGACCGCGACGCGAGCTAGCTCGAGCTCGCTCTCCGCGTACCGCGCCTCGATCAAAGTGAGATCCGTCGTGCCCCCCCCGACGTCACACACGAGGACGTGCGCGCGATCGCGTTCGCCGCCGAGCAGATCCAGGACCTTTCGACGACGCTCGCCCGAGATCAAATCGTAGAAGGCGGCTTGAGGCTCTTCGAGCAGCCGTACCGCGAGCCCGGCTTGCTCCGCGGCTTCGACCGTGAGCTCACGCGCGACCTCGTCGAACGAAGCCGGCACGGTGAGCACGACGCTCTGCTCGCTCAGCGGCTGCTCCGGGAAAGCGTCACGCCACACGCGGTCGACGTGAGAAAGGAGACGACGGCTCGCCTCCACCGGCGAAATCTTCGGAGCTTCCGCGGCGTCCGCACCCCACGGCAAAATCGCGTCGCGGCGTGCAACTCCGGCGTGACCGAGCCAGCTCTTCGCGGAGGCGACGAGGCGCTCGCTCACTTCCTGGCCGCGATGGCGCGCGAATTGCCCCACGACCCAGGGCCGCTCCGACCACGGATCTGCGACGCTCTCCCCCTCCAGCGGCGCGTACAGGAACGACGGCAGGAGCGGCAGCGCTTCCGTTTCGTGCGCGCTGACGAGCTGGGGAACCGGCAGCACGCGTGCGTCTCCGCTCGAGCCCATCGGCGCGAACGCGACGACGGTGTGCGTCGTCCCGAGATCGATGCCCACGTCATAGCGCGTCACGTCAGGCTCCGCGCACGCTGAGCTCCACCTGCCAGCGTTCGTCCGGTGTGAGCGGCTGCTGTGCGATCGCCTCGAGCTGCAAGGTGCCGATCGCAGTGATGGACGCCTGCAGCTGTACGGCCACGATGTCTCCGCTGGCCCGCCCCTGGGCCGGCAACGTGAGCTCGATGGGCGGCAGCTCCTCCAACTCGCCCGCCTTCCAACGCTCCAGGAGGCTGCCGGCTTCGTCCGAACGGCGCGTCGTTGAGCCGAAGAAGCGGAATGTCACCGGCTCTCCCACGACCACGAAAAGCTCCTGCTCCGGTAGCGCAGCCTGCGTCCCTTCCTCCATGCCGAAGGGGGCTACGCACAGCGCCATCACCGGAGGCTCCAAGCCGGGCAGCGCCGGCGCCGGGCTCTCGATGCCAACGTAGTACGCGCGCGCGGTACCGCCGCGAATACGCAAACCTCGACCGTGACGAACGAGGCCGTAGTAAGCCGCTCCGCGCGCGACCGCGAGATCCAAATCTTCGCCCGGCAGCACCCGCGCAGAGGCCGCGCCGAGCTCGCCAAGCCAGCCATTGAGCGTCTCCAAGAGCCGCGTGCGGAGCAGCGGCGCCTTCAGCACGCCGCCGTTGAACAAGATCGCGGTGGGCGGGCGCGATTCTCCTGCGAAGGCATGCCGCGCGAGGAACGCCGCGAGGTGCTTGGTGATGGCCGCGTCGCTGGCGTACGGCAACCCTACCTGCATCAATCCGGCGCGCGGACGAGCGCGGGGGGCTTCCGTCGCGGCGACGCGCGGGAAGAAGCCTTCCAGCAGGTATTGCTCCACTTGGGCGCGCTGCAGCTCGCCGCGGATCGAGCCTCCTAGAAGCTGAGAGCCGCGGCTCGGGAGCACCACCGCGACCTGGTCCAGCGTAGGGTCCGAGAGGAGCTTCTCCTTCGCGCCTCGGCAGGCGTGCGCGAGGGCGGTGGACTGAAAGCGATCCAGCTCTTTGCCTTGCTCGGCCAGCGCCTGCCCGACCACGTGGGCCAGGGCCAAGTCCATGTTGTCCCCGCCGAGCAGGATGTGGTCGCCCACCGCCACGCGCTGCAAGGCGAGCGCGCCGTCCTGCTCCACCGCGTCGATCAGCGA
>JAQSWN010000200.1 GCA_029266615.1 Polyangiaceae bacterium | reverse complement strand
TCCCCTTCGAGCAGCCATGATACGTCTCCCTTCAGCGCGTCCGTAAAACGCTGGTCCAAATACGGACCCACGTCGCGCAGCACGGACTTGGCTTGCGCGCCGCTGCGCTGGAGCAATACGGCTCGCTCAGCGCCGCGATCGTCGCACGACTGGTTGCCGCAGAAGAACAGCACCCGCTTGCCGCCGCGCTCCGCGAAGATCTTGCCGGCGGTCGGCGAAAAGGCGGTGGGGTCGCCGTTTACGAGCGCTACCCGTGAGAAAAAGCTCGGCTCTTGTCGCGCCAAATCCGCGGCGATGCTCGCGCCCTCGCCGTAGCCGATCAAAGCGATCGAGCCCTTGGCCACGTGCGCACCGTATCGCGCTTTGAGCGCCGAAAGCGCCGCGCGAAGCTCCGCGGCCGTGTCGTCGAAGCTACCCCAGCCGTGCGAGCCGTCACCCGTCGTCTGACCCGCGGGGCAGAGCACGAAGACACGGCCGCCGAGCACTCCCCGAAAGCTACCGCACTGCCACTCCGCCTCGTCGCGCTGGCCATGCAGCACGACGACGATGGGACGCGCGCTGGTGGCGCCGAGCGGCAGCGCCACCGACGCCGCGCCGAAGCCCTTCACGTCCAACGGCACACGCCAGCTGGTCGCGGTGAGCGGAGCGAGCCTTCCCGTCTTGGGTGAACGCGAGCAGCCTGCGCTCGTCAGGAGCAAAATACCAATGAGCAGTCGAGAGAGCCAGGCCAGCGAAGGCACGATCCGGGAATACTGCCACAAGCTTGAGCCTACCGGTGACGGCGCCAATCGCGCCTCGTCACGGCAGGGTGAGGACGCCCTTCACGGCAAGAAACGCGGGCAATATTCGACTTCACTTGAGGAACGACGCCGCCGTTACGGCTTTCGCTCGCTCGCCTCCAGGAGCGAGTCGCCGCGGCGCCGGTTCCACGCTAAGCGCCGGGCGTGACCTCGATTCTGTCCGCCGAGCAAACGGCTCTACTCGAGTCCGGGGAAGCCTCCATCGTAGTCGCGTCGTGCAGTGAGCACGGCGCGCCCTCGCTCGGTTGGGGGCTCGGCTGTCGACTGGTGAAGGGAGGCGAGCGCCTGGTGATATTCCTGCTCGAAGCGCAGAGCCACGAAGTCTTGCTGGACCTGCGCGCCCACCGCCCCGTCAGCGTACTGTTCACGCTCATAACGACGCGCTCGCTCCAACTCAAGTCGGCGCGGGCGCGCGAAGTACCACTTTTGGCGACGGACGCGGCCATGCTCGACCGCTACGGGGTCGCGCTGGCGCGCGGCTGGCTCGTGGCCGGTCATAGCGAGAGTTGGGGCCGCGCGCTGACGAGTCGCGAGGGAGACACGCTCGTCGCGTTCGAGGTCGAGCCGGGGCAAGCCTTCGATCAATCGCCCGGCCCGCGCGCGGGCTCGGAGTTCTTCAACAAGACTCGCCAAAACGTGCTCGCCAATCCCACCGTCGCGGTGGTCGTCGTGGACCCGGAGAGCGCCGCGATGCATCGGCTCAAGCTCGCCTATTTGCGCACCGATACATCGGGACCGGTTTTCGAGCGAATGCGAGCCAAGCTCTCGTCCATCGCCAACGCGGCCGGCATGTCCGAGCTATTCAAGCTGCGCGGAGCGGACCTCTACCGCGTGGAGAGTATCGCTCTCCTGCCGGGCCGAAACTTACCCAAGGCGACCAAGCGCCGAGGTCTCTCCGCGCTCCGGTGCTGTAGCGACGCCTTGGCCCGCGCGAGAGATCTGGGCCAACTCATCGACATATTGCTCGAGGGACTGGCTCGCCACTTCGGCATCGAGCACGCGATGGTGCTCGCGATCGATCGCCAAGGCGGCCGCTTTTACACCTTGGCGAGCCGCGGCTACGGCGACTCCGGCGTCGGCGCGGAAATCCCGCTCGGGGCGGGGACGGTAGGCATCGCCGCCGCCGCCAAGGTACCGATACGCCTGGCCCACGCTGCGGCCGAGTATGGCTACGTGCGTGCGATCCGCGAAAATGCCGCGAAGGATCCGGTCTGGGCGGGTCGGCTCGAGCTTGGCATTCCTTTCCCGGGGCTGTCGCGCCCGCACAGCCAGCTCGCGGTGCCGATCGAGGTCGACGACGCCGTGCTCGGAGTACTCTACGTCGAGAGCGCCGAGCAGAGGCGCTTCAGTCACGAGGACGAAGACGCGCTGGTCACGCTCGCCCGGCAATTGGGCCTCGCCATGCGCGGCTACGAGCCGGACGACGACGTCCCGCCCTCGCGGGGTCCCGCGTCCACGGAGGGCAAGCCGCTCGCGGTCAAATACTACGCCGGAAACGGCAGCGTCTTCTTCGATGAGGAGTACCTGATCCGGGGGGTCGCGGGTGCCATTCTGTGCAAGCTCCTCCGAAGCTACACTCGAGAAGGCCGCACCGAGTTCTCGAATCGTGAGCTGCGCCTGGACCGCGCCCTGGGCTTGCCCGAAATTGCGGACAACTTGGAGGCGCGCCTGGTCTTACTGGAGCGGCGCCTGCGCGAAAAGGCGAGCGGCGTGCAAATCCAGCGCACGGAGCGCGGCCGTTTCAGTCTGACGGTGGAGCGGCAGGTGACGCTCTTGGAGCGAGACTGAGCCGCATAAGATCTTTTTCAGAACAGACTACGAAGCTCTTCAGCTCCCCGAAAATACCGGCGGCGCATAGTCACGGCATGTCAGAGCGCTTCGACTTGTATGCATCCATTCACAAGGCCCTCCGCAACTACATGGGCGCGACCTTGCTCTCGCTCGGCCGACTGGACTTGAACGACGAACATGAAGTGGAGCGCAGCACGGGCGCGCTCCTGGGCTTGCTCGATTGGCTGGAGCAGCACTTGCGCCTGGAGGAAGAGTTCGTGCACCGCGCGCTCGAGGTACGCCGCGATGATCGGCTGCTGTCGACGCTTCGTCGCGACCACGAGCAGCACGAGCTCGGATTCGCGGCTCTGCGCGCGGACGCAGCGGGACTCGTGGCATCGCGGGGCGAACCGATGGCAACCCGCCGCGCGGGAGCCCGAAAGCTCTACCTGGCCTTCTCTCGCTTCATGGCGGACAATTTCGTGCACATGGCGATCGAAGAGGCGGACATGAACCTGCTCCTATGGGACACGTTCAGCGACGCGGAGCTCTTGGCCATCTATCGAGCCGTTCTCCAAAGTGAGCCCGCGGAGCAGCTGGAGATCGGCATGATTTGGCTGCTCCCCGCGATCTCGCCGGACGACCGCGTCGCGGTGGTCGGCGGCGCCCGTGCGATCCTGCCCGCACCTCTGTTCGCGCAGCTCTCCCAAAACCTGCGGAGCGCGCTCAGCGCCCGTGACTTCGGAAAGCTCGCACACGCGCTCGGCTTGCCCGACGCTGCGTGAGCCGCGGCTCAGTGGGAGGAGAGCTGCGCGACCTTGACCGCGGGCTGGGGCCCGAGCGGCACGCACACCGCGCGCTCGAGCTCGAGCAGGCGGGGGGCGCACGGCGCCTGCAACGGGCGGGCCTTGGGCACCGCTAGACGCAGCATGAAAGAGCTGCCGAGGGCCAATGTGGCCACGCCGCCGAGGAGCGCCAAGGTCTTGGAGGTACGGGGCTGCATGCTCGGAACTGTACCGAGCATGCAGGTGAACCGGGCGACGACTCGGAAACGACTCCGCGTCGCTCCCGTGCCAAGTCCGTCGCGTCTCTCTTCAAAGTCGGAGCTTGCCTGTCAGTACGTCGCGATAAGTCTCGCTCGAGAGCGGGCGGTAGCGGCCCTGATCCAGCACCCACATCGGGTCCGCGACGCGCTCCGGGTCCACGCCATCTTCCGCCCAAGCTCGGCGCTTGAGCTTGAGCGAGCTCGTGCGAGAAAGTGCGGGAACCTGCCGCACGAAACGGGGGAGGGCGCTGCGGGGTAAGCGCTGCGCGAGTGAAGCGAGGGCGTGCACGTCGAAGCTTGCCTCGGTGACGAGCACGGCGAGCCCCAAGCGGCCGTCGTAGCCAGGGATGGGCAGCCCCGTGACGAGCGATTCGCGGACTCCCGGCGTGGCGAGGAGCTCCCGCTCGACCTCCCCCACGGCCACATTCTCGCCGCGATACCGATAGCTGTCCCCGCCCCGCTCCACGAAGTAGTAGTAGCCGTCGCGGTCGCGACGGAGCACGTCGTGAGTTCGAAACATGGCGTCCCCCAGGCGAAACGCGTTCCGAATGAGCCGCGCTTCCGTCGCGCCCTGATCGACGTAACCGTGATAGACGCCAAGCCCGCTCTTGCGCGCGCGCACGAGCAGCTCCCCCGGCTCATCCACCCCGCACTCCACCAGACGCCCCTCGGCATTGCGCAGCAGCTCCCCCTCGGCGTCGAGCCGCGCCAGCTTGAGGCCGAACATCCAAGCGTAAGGCAAATTACCGACGGAGCCGAGGCGGCCCGCCAAGTTGAGAATGCCGACCGGCGATTCCGTCGCGGCGTAAAACTCGCGCACTTGCTCGATGCCGAAGCGCGCTCGAAAGCGCTCCCACACGTCCGCGGCGAGGCCGTTGCCAACCGCAACCCGCAGCCCGTGCTCGCGGTCGTGCGGGCTCTCGGGCGTGGCGAGGAGGAGGCGTCCGAGATCTCCGACGTAGAGTAGCGCCGTGGCCCCCGTGCGACGCGCGACGCTCGGAAGCGCGCTCGCCGAGAAGCGACGCTCCAGAATGAGAGGCGTCCCCGTGACCAGGCAAGTCCCGAGGCCGAGCATGAGGGGACTGCCGTGGTGGAGCGGCAGCACGCAGAGCAGCTTGTCCGTCACCCGGAAGTCGAACAGGGGGGCGCCGAACAAGCAAGCGGCCGCGAGCACGCGCGTGTGCGGAAGCCGACAGGCTTTGGGCGCCCCCGTCGTGCCTGAGGTGAAAACCAGCGCAAAATCCACGGACTTTCGCGATGGCGCCAATTCGAGCGAGCCGCGCGGGCTTCCGAACGGCGCAGCGCTACCCGCGTCGAACGTCGCACACGGCAGTGAGGTCGCCTCGGTCACGGTGGACGCGAGCTCCGTCTCGCAAAGCACGAACCGTGCGTTGCCCGTCCGAAGCGCTTGGCGTAGCGGCTCTTCCGCGAGCTCCGGGTGCACGAGGGCGAGCGTGACGCCGCTCGCGGCCGCTCCGAGCAGCGCCGCGACGTAACCGAGGGAGTTTCTGCCGACCAGCGCGACGACGTCCCCCACCCTGGCGCCGAGCTCCGCCAAGCGCTCGGCGGCTGCTTGGGCGGAATCTGCGAGCTCTCGATACCCGAGTCGCTGACCCTCGACCTCGAGCGCCAACGCGTCGGGCCGCGCACGCGCGTGGCGCGCGAGCACGTCGGCGAACGTCACCTCGCCCGTGAGCTGCCGCAGAAAGGGCGCGAGACCGTGCCGAGCGAACGACGAGGCGTAGCGAAGGGCGTCCAGAGCCAACTCGGCGCTGCACTAGCACGCCCGGAGCGTCACGTCGGCGGAACGCAGCTGTACGCCTCCCCGTCGTAGCGGATGGTGAGATCCGAGGCCGTGAACAGGAACCCGCAAACATCCGTGAAAGTCCAGCCCGACAGCCGCCAGGTGTCGGCGTAGCGAGCGGCGTCCGGGAGGTCGAAGTAAAGCTGCTGAGCGGTCGGCGAAAACGTCCAAGGCACCTCCGCGGAGCCGTCCAACGTATGGTTGACGTCCTCCCAAGTGATGGTGACGGCTCCACCGAGCGGCTCGTGAAAAGTAACCTGCGCGAAGCCCAGCTCGAGATCCTCGTTGTTCTTGAAAGCGCGCGAATAGCTCTGACAATCGAGCTTGGTCGCCGA
Organism: Polyangiaceae bacterium; assembly: GCA_029266615.1. Classification (GTDB taxonomy): domain Bacteria; phylum Myxococcota_A; class Polyangia; order Polyangiales; family Polyangiaceae; genus PMG-095. Next base: position 19,019 of record JAQSWN010000200.1, on the reverse strand, counting down.
GTTCGGCGTCGGTAGCGCTGGGCAAGCTTCGCAGCCGTCCCCCGTTTCGTACTTCTGAGCGCCGCACGTCGATACTCCTCCCGGCTCGATCGGCTCGTTCGGGATGCCGCCCTGACTCGGTGCGCCGGCGCTCGGCTCCCCCGCCGCTCCACCAGACGTGGTCGGCTCGCCACTACTTCCGCCGAGGCTGTCGCTGCCGCCAGTACCGCCCGCGCCACCGGGCACGGTGACAGAGCCCGCTTCACCTGAAGACGGCGCCCCCGCCGCCGACGCGCCGCCGGTGTCTAGGTCGGGTCCTTTTTGATCGTCGTCGCTGCCGCACGCGACCGCCAAGCTCAGTCCACACCCGACGAGAGCGAGGAGACCAAGCCCACGAAAACGAGAAGTCATGCCATGAGATTAAATCCGGCGCGACGCTCGCATCAACTGTCGGAGTTACTTTTTGTAACGCTTCGCGACGGTGCTGATGAGCGGGTAGCCATGCTTGTAGTCGTCCATGTCGAGCGCCCAAAACATGGCTCCGCCAAGACCCTTTTGGTCGATGAAATCCAGCTTTTTGCCGAAGGAGCGCTCGTCGTCATAGCTCACCCAAAGTTTCGAGGATGAGTCGTACGCGTAAGGCACCATGGCCGCGTCGTCCCACGACGCCTTGAGCTTGCCGGCGTCCAGCAACTCCTTGATCTCGAAGTACGACAGCATACCGGGCGCCCCCGTGCAGCGCCCTACCGGGCCGTTGCCCTTGGAAAGCGCGCCGACTTTGTCAGTCTCCGCGTTCGCGAAGGAGCGGCCGTACGTGGCCATGCCGAGCACGATCTTTTCGGCGGGCACCCCGAAGTTCATGTAGATGGAGACGCTACCTTGCACCCCCGCGCCGACCTTGGGGGCGGGCGCGTTGTGGTTGGTGTGCACGTCCCAACCGCCGTAATAGTCGTAGCTCATCAGGTTGATCCAATCGAGCGGCTCGTGGATCTTGGCCAGGTCCAAGCCTCGCACCGCGACGCCGGCGGGAGCGGCGATAGTGAGCAGCAGCGCGTCTTTGCCCGAGGCCTTGGCCTCGGCGTTGATGGCAGCCCGAAATTCCGTGAGCAGCGCCGTGAAGGTCGCCGTATCGATGGAGCGCCCGCCGCGCGTCGGATCCGCGGGATACTCCCAATCGAGGTCGATGCCGTCGAAATGGTGAAGGCGCACGTACTCGATGGTGGCCTTGATGAAGTCGGCGCGTGTCTCCGCCTTTTCCGCCATCGTGGTGAACAGCCACGCGTCCGCGCCCTCGTTGTGGCTCCAGCCGCCGATGGAGATGAACGTCTTGAGGTCCGGGTGCTTCTTCTTGAGGCCGTTGATCTGCGCGTACTGCCCGTTGGCACCGAGATCCGTCTTGTCGTACGCGGCGATGCCGAACCTCGGCTTCGCCTTGCCGCCGGGCCCCGCGTCCACCTTGGCGAACGCGTAGTTGATGTGCGTGAGCAACGACGCATCCACGTCCGCGGCCGTGAACTTGCAACCGGTGCGGTACTGGGCCCAGTTGGTGAAGTAACCGACTATCTTCTTCGGTCCCGTACTCACGGGCGTAGAAGCGCCCGCTGCTTCCGGAGCGCTCGCCGCCTTCGTGTCGCCGCCGCTCGCGCTGGGCTCCGAATCAGGAGTGTTGCTGGGCCCGGCGGCGGGGGAAACACAGGCCGAGAGCAAAGCGGCCGAGAAAATGAACGCGCGCATGGCCATAGACTAGCTCCGCTCTCGGGCGCGCAGATATTTGGAACTTATCGTTACGTTGTCGGTTTCTTCATCACTGACACTTGTTCCGCGTCGGGCCTAGCTCGCACTCGTCCGCGTTGCAGCACACGCCGCCGCCACATGCCCCCTCGGTGCAGCTCACACTGCAGTCGCTCCCGCCGCAGGTCACCTGCCCCGGACACGCACCCGAAGCGCAGCTGATCGCCGTAGTCGACGCGCCGCTCTCTACCGAATTTTGGCACGACTGCGTGCCGCTGCAGCCGATGGTGCACTCGCGGGTGCTAGGGCCACAGCCCACCTTGCTGGGGCAGCTGTTGTTGCCGGAGCAGCGCAGCTGACAGGCTTCGGCCTCGCACCGCACCTCGCTCATGCACGAGCCCTGCTTCTCGCACGTCACGTCGCACGACGTGCCGGCGCACCTCACGTTGCCAGCGCAGGAGTTTTCCCCACTGCAGGTCACGCTGCAGCTCGTTGCTTGCCCGCAGTCGACTCCGCTCGGGCAAGCGCTCGCCGCCGCGCACGCGACCTCACACGGGACGCCCGCGGGACACGTAACCTGCTCGTTGCATCGATGGTCCGCGTCGCAAGTGATGACGCAAATGTTACCTGCGCACTCGCCGATGCCCTCGCATGCCTCGGCGCAGTCCTGGGGCGTGACGACCGCAGCTCCACCGCCCCCGCCACTGGAACCGCCGGCCGCGCTCCCGCTGTTGCCGGCGCTCGCGCCGTTGCCGAGATTCGCGCCGCTACCGGCGTTGCCGCCCGTGCCGGCGACGCTGTCCGCGCGCGTGCCTCCGCTTCCGCCGGCGTTGTTCATTCCGGCGGTTGCCAGCAACCCGGCGGCCGTATCGGCTTCGAACAAGTCGTTGGGGGCGGGTCCGCCGCACGCCACGCCCCAGAGCAAAGCCGCCCATACCCCGAGCCGGCGAAGCCCGCCGTGAAACCGTTCTCGCATGCGGCCGCGAGTGTACCTCGAAAGAGCGCTATACTGCATGAGGATGCGAGAGTTCCAATTCGACGGGCTCGTCGGTCCCACCCATCACTACGCGGGCCTCAGCCCCGGGAACCTGGCGAGCCAGGCTCATGCGGGGGAAGTGAGCAATCCCCGTGCAGCGGCGCTGGAAGGGCTCGCGAAGATGCGCCGTTTGTACGACCTCGGCGTACCGCAGGGCGTGCTGCCTCCGCAGCCGCGCCCCAGCCTCTCGCTGCTACGGCGCCTCGGGTTTCATGGCCGTGACCCGCACGTGCTGTCGAAGGCTCTTGCCGAAGCGCCGGAGCTACTGCACGCCGCCAGCAGCGCCTCGAGCATGTGGGCCGCGAACGCCGCGACGGTCGTGCCCTCCTCGGACGCACTCGATCAGAGGCTGCATTTGTTACCAGCAAATCTAGTCTCATTGCTCCACCGCAGCATCGAGGCCGAATCCACCGAGCGCGTGCTGTCGCGCATCTTCGCGGACACCGAGCTCTTTCGCGTCCACCCGCCGCTACCGGCCTGTGACGCGCTCGCGGACGAAGGCGCCGCGAACCACTCGCGGCTCGTCGGCGAACGAGGCGTGGTGCACGTATTCGGCTGGGGGCGGCGCGCCGGAAGCGCGCGTCCGGAGCGCTTTCCGGCGCGCCAAACGCATGCGGCGAGCGCCGCCGTCGCGCGGAGCTGCGCCTTGCCGGAGAGCGCGACGCTGCTTTGGCAGCAGCGCGCGGCGGGCATCGACGGCGGCGCCTTTCACACGGACGTGCTCGCGGTCGGCAATCGGAACCTGCTCCTGTTGCACGAGCATGCCTTCGTCGAGCCCGAAGCGCTGCTCACCGAGCTCACGCAGCGGCTGGGCTCGGACTTTCGGGCCGTGCTCGCGACGGATCGGGAGCTCCCGCTTGCGGACGCGGTCGCCGCGTACCCGTTCAACTCTCAGCTCGTGACCGTACCGTCGGGCAAGATGCGCATCTTGGCGCCGCTCGAGGCGCGAGAGAATGCGCGCGCGCTCGAATTCTTGGAACGCGTGCGCGCGGAGCAGCCCCTGGTGGAAGCCGTGGAGTACTTGAGCGTGAACGGATCCATGAAGAACGGCGGAGGTCCCGCTTGCCTGCGCCTCCGCGTGCCGCTCACGGACGCGGAGAGTGGGCGGCTCGGCGCGCGCGTTCTATTCGACGACGCGTTGGAGGCGAGCCTGCGCGGCATCGTCCAGCGGCGCTACCGGGACCGTTTGCAACTAGCGGACATCGCGGATCCGGCCTTGGTGGAAGAGGCGCGGGTCGCGTTGGACGAGCTCACGCAGGCCTTGGGTTTGGGGTCGGTGTACGACTTCCAGCGCTAACTGCCCTAATCTGCCCCGCGGGCTCGGCACGGCGGCTGCATCTATCCCCCGCAGGAGAACACCGATGTCGAACCCAGAACGTGGTATCGGGCTGCGCGCCAAGACGAGCTTCCCCGTGCTTCTGTGCGAGGGACCTCACGCGGCGCATTGCCGCGCGGTAGAGCTTTCTGCCTCGGGCATCGTGGTCGAGCGCGGCCGGGAGCTCAGCGAGCGGGAGCTACGCGCCAGCATGAAGCTGGAGCTCTTCATGCCTGGCTTGTCGCGCCCCGTCCGGGCTCTGTGCAAGCCCGTTCGCCACGTGGGCGGCACCCGTTACGCCTTTAAATTCGTGCTCATTTCGGACGTCGATCGTTTGACACTGATGGAGCACGTGGACGGGCAGCTGCAAGAGTCCCTACGCCTGCTCGAGGACGTGGCGGGAGCGGCCTAGCGCGGCCCCGTCATGGCTTCGGGTCGCACCCAACGTTCGAAATCTTCTGCGCTTACGGCGTGAAGCGCCAGCGCGGCGTCGCGCAAGCTGAGGCCCTGGTGGTGGGCGTGGTGCGCCACCTTGGCTGCGGCGTCGTAGCCGATGTGTGGCGCCAAGGCCGTTACGAGCATCAGCGACTGGTCCAAGTGCTGCTTCATGCGCGCCGCGTCCGGCTCGAGTCCCTGCACGCAATGCTCTCGGAAGCTGTCCGCCCCGTCCGCCAAGAGCCGCGCGCTCTGCAAGAAGGCATGCGCGACGAGCGGCTTGTAAACATTGAGTTGAAAGTTGCCGGACGCGCCGCCGACGTTGACGGCCACGTCGTTGCCGAGCACCTGCGCACAAGCCATCGTGAGCGCCTCGCACTGAGTCGGGTTCACCTTGCCGGGCATGATCGAGCTGCCGGGCTCGTTCTCGGGAATCCGCACCTCGGCGAGCCCCGCCCGCGGTCCCGACGCGAGCCAGCGCACGTCGTTGGCTACCTTGGTCAAGGACGCCGCAAGTGTCTTCAATGCGCCGTGCGCGAAGACGAGCGCGTCGTGGGCCGATAGCGCCTCGAACTTGTTGGGAGCGGTCACGAAAGCACGCCCCGTGAGCACGGACAGCCTCGCCGCCACGCGAGTCCCGAGCTCCGGGTGAGCATTCAAGCCGGTCCCTACCGCGGTTCCGCCGAGCGCGAGCTCGGACAAGTGCGGTAGCGCGCTCTCCAAGTGACGACCACATTGCTCGAGCTGGGCGGCCCAACCTCCGAGCTCCTGACCGAAGCGCAGCGGGGTCGCATCCATGAGGTGCGTTCGACCAATCTTCACGACATCAGCGAACGCGCGCGACTTTTCGGAGATCGTCGCGCGGAGCGCCGCGGTCGCCGGCAACACTCGCTCCGTAAGCGCGAGGGTCGCCGCGACGGCCATCGCCGTAGGGAAGACGTCGTTCGACGATTGCCCGCGGTTTACGTCGTCGTTCGGGTGCACGAGACGACCGTCCCCTCGCCCCCCACCGAGGAGCTCGCTCGCCCGATTGGCCAGCACCTCGTTGGCGTTCATGTTCGTCTGCGTCCCGCTACCCGTCTGCCAAACGGAAAGAGGAAACTCAGCGTCGTGCTTGCCAGCCAGCACCTCGTCCGCCGCGCTCACGATGGCCCGCGCGGTTCGCTCCGGGAGTTGGCCGAGCTCCGCGTTGACCTCCGCCGCCGCCTTCTTCACGAGCGTGAGCGCGCGCAGCAACTCGGCCGGCATGCGCTCGTTCGAGATGTGAAAGTGAGCGAGGCTGCGCTGCGTCTGCGCGCCCCAATATCGCTCCGCAGGTACTTCGATTGGGCCAAACGTATCGTGCTCGGTGCGAGTGCTCATGGCGTTGGGAAGCGTAGCTCCTCGTTGTAACCGTTCGGCACCTTGCGCGTTATCTACACGCGACCAGGCTGCAATTTGTCCCCTCCCCGAAGGTCGGGCGGACCGAGGGTTCGCTCAACTGCGGCTACAGCAACGCTGTTCCACGGCCTGAAAGTAGTTCATGGCCGCAATTCCCGCCGGACATGGAGTAGAAACGGCGCGCTGCGAAGGCAGTGCGAAAAGGGGAATAGCTGCGGACGAGCGGTCCCAGCGGGTGCAAACAAGATGAACAATCGCGAAAGGTTCTCGCGCTTGCGACCCATTTCGAAGTCGAGTGCTCCGCGCGCTCCGCATTTTCACCATGCTGCAATGTCACCTCTTCGAGGTCTTCGTAAGCGAAAATCGAAAATAAACCACGAATGGTGAACCGCCTGGACCGCGTCTGGCCACTAAACAACGTAGAGACTTCATGCTTCCGAGCCCTCAGCCTAGCCGCGCGCGCCTCGTAGCCCTGCCGAGCCCCACGCTAGCGCAGGCGGACGACGCGACGCTGGCTCGCGCCGCCGCGGCGGGGGACCCGCGCGCCACCAGCGTGCTGTGGGATCGATTCTCCCCGCTGGTTCGGCGAATGCTGCGCCGAACGCTCGGGCCGAACGCCGAGGTCGACGGCCTGCTCCAAAACGTCTTCCTCCGCGTCGTGCGTCAACTGAGCGGCTTGCCGGAGGCGGCTCAGCTCAAGCCCTTCGTGGTGTCGGTCACGGTCCGCGTGCTCAGCGCGGAGTTGCGGCGGCATCGAGTGCGGCGCCTCTTGCGACGCAGGGGCGCGCGTCTGGCCTCAGCCGCCTACGCCACGAACGGGGGCCCGGAAGGCGCGCTCGCCGCCCTCTACCTCATTTTGGACGAGCTGGACGCGGACGCCCGGCTCGCCTTCACCCTGCGCCACTTCGAGGGCTTCCCTATCGCCGAGCTCGCGTCGGCGATGGACGCCTCGGTCGCCAGCGCCAAGCGCCGCCTCGCCCGCGCCAGCGCCCACGTCCAAGCCGCCGTGAGCCGTGACGCTGCTTTCAGCGCCTACGCGGCCGCCGCAGGCTTGGGAGTCGCGCCGTGACGTCGGAGCCGACCTCGTCCACTTTGGACAGCGTGGAGGCGGTCGTGAGGGAAAACGTCTCCGGGTACGTGGATAGCGATCACCACGAGCACGGCAAGCAACGCCTCCTGGCGGCCCTTCGTCAACAGCGCCCGGGGTTGAGCGAACGTTGGCGGCATCGCGCCGCCGCCGTCGCGGCCCTGGCGGTGTTGCTCGGCGCGGGCGCTTACGCTTGGAAGCAAAAACGCAGCGTACGTCTCGGCTACGAGGTGACGGGCGGCTTGCTCAGCGACAGCGGCTACGTCCGCAGCAGCGGTCCCGGCGGAGCGCGGCTCTCCTTCACCGACGGCACTCACGTGGACTTGCAAGACGGCGCGCGCGCTCGCATCGCCGCGGTAGACGCTCACGGCGCGCGCATCGCCATCGAGAACGGCCACGCGGCGCTCAGCGTCGCGGGGCGTCCGGGCGCGGCCTGGTACGTGGACGCTGGGCCATTCGTCATTCAGGTCACCGGCACCCAGTTCGACGTAGACTGGTCCAGCTACGACGACACGCTGAGCGTGGACTTGCACGAAGGGAACTTGGTGGTGAGCGGTCCTCCCGCTCCCAACGGAGTGCTGCTCCGGAGCGGCCAACGGCTCACCGCGCTCGAGGGGCGGCTTTCCATCGAAGCGCTCGAATCGGCGGTGCGCGTTGCGGAGCGGTCCGACCAACCCGTGGCGCCTCCGCTCCCAGAGCTGGATACGCTGCTCGCCCAGCCAGACATGATGGATCCGTCGCTGCTCGAGGCACCGACGAAAGCGCACGCTTCCGCCGCGCCGCCAGCCAATCGGTAGGAGCAGGGGTTAGGCCATGCGCTCGGCGGTAGCCACGATGCGGTACGACCGCACCGACTGATCCATCGCGGAGATGACCGAGCCCATGAGGCCAGCGCGGTCGCCCAAGGTGCTGGCCACCACTTCCACCTTCGAACCGCGCAAGGTGTGGCGAGCGACGGAGGCACGGGCCCCTTCCAAGATGTACTCGGAAGCCTCCATGACACGGCCGCCGAGCACCACGAGCTCCGGATCCAGCACGTTGATGAGGTAGGACAGGCCCACCCCGAGGTTCTGCCCTACGCCGCGGAGGATTCGCTGCGATACGGCGTCGCCCGCGCGCGCGGCGTCCAAGACAACGGAGGCGTCGATCGGCGCGGTGTGCCCCGAGAGGCTCGTTGGCTCACTGCCGCGCACGGCTTCGGCCGCGATGCGCTCGATGGCTTTGCCGGAGGCGAGCGTTTCCAAGCAGCCGCGTAGCCCACAGCTGCAGAGCGGTCCGTCGTCCACGATCGGGCAATGACCGATTTCTCCGCTAAAGCCCTTGGTGCCGGAGAATAGCTGCCCGTCGATGACGATACCGGCGCCGAGGCCGTGGCCAACGTAGACCCAAACGTAAGAGCGAGCCCCCTTGGCGACGCCGACGCGCCCTTCCGCGATGGCGCCCGCGTTCGTCACGTTGTGGACTACGACTGGCAGCTCCAAGGCTTGCTGCAACAGGCTGCGAATCGGTACGTCGTTCCACCCGAGGTTGGGGGCGAACGCGACGGTGCCGCTACGCGTATCCACCATGCCCGGGACCGTTACGCCCACGGACTCCAGCCGGGCGCGCGGTAAGCCCGCTTCCTCCAGCGCGCCGTCCAGCAGACCGAGCGCGGAGCGCACCGAGGCGTGGGGGTCCCCAGCGATGGTCGGCGTCTCGCGGATCGCGCGAACCTCACCGCGGGCGTCTGCCACGGCCACCGTCGTCGTGTGCACTCCGAAACGCAGTCCCAGGTACGCCGCCGACGCGTCGTTGAACTCGAGCAGCCGCGCTCGGCGGCCACCCGTTGCGACCGTTTTGCCGAACCCAACCTCTTGCACGATGCCGCGGGCGATTAAATCGTCCACGATGGCGGACACGGTCGGCTTCGTGAGCGTCGATCGCTTGGCCAAGTCCGTGCGGGACACTTTGCCCCCGCGGCGGATGATGTCGAGCACGATTGAACGATTCACTTCCCGCATTGCGCGGCTGTCGACCTTGCCTTGGACGTCTTGCTGCATTGGTTGATCCGACATGGAACCGATTCCAGAAGGTGGCGTAGAAGGGCCTACGGGTCAAACTCGATTCCGACCCGCGTCAGAGCTGTACGTGATTGTAGCATCGCCAGAACCGCACGCGCTATGAAACCGGTACCAGAAAATTTCTGCCCCGCCTCGCGGGTGAGAAGCGTTGCACTAGACTGGAAACTTTCGCTCTCGCGCTTGGCTACGCAGAACCGAGAGTCGCGACGCTCACGTCCGTGCTGCTCACGAATTGCTGGTACATCCGCGCATAACGACCGCCCTGCGTGAGCAGCTCCCGGTGATTTCCACGCTCGACGATGCGACCGTGCTCGAGCACGAGCACCAGATCCGCGTGGCGAATCGTGCTGAGACGGTGCGCTACGACGAAGCTCGTTCGACCGCTCAGCAGCTTGGAGAGTGCATGCTGCAGGCGGGATTCGGTTACCGTATCGACCGAGCTCGTTGCTTCGTCCAATATCAAGATGCGCGGATCCGCGAGCATCGCACGGACGAAACACACGACTTGGCGCTGCCCGAGAGAGAGCCCCGCGCCTTTTTCGCCCACTAGGGTCGCGAATCCGCGCGGCAAATCCTCAATTATGTCCGCGATATCCAGCGCTCGCGCGGCGGCCCGCACCACGTCTTCCGAAGCGTCGGGCCGTGCCAGCCGGATGTTTTCCAGCACGGTGCCTGCGAAGAGGAAGTTGTCCTGGGTGACGCTCGCGATTTGCCGGTGGAGCGAGAGGCTAGTCACCCGCTTGATATCGTGGGAATCGACGAGAATCTCACCGGTCTGCGCGAGGTAGAGCTTGGCGACCAGATTCACGATTGAGCTCTTGCCGCTTCCCGTGTAACCCACGAGAGCTACGGTCTGGCCTGGCTCCACCACGAAGCTCAGGTCGTGCAGGACAGTGCGACCCGGGTCGTAGGAGAAGGTCACGCCGCGAAACTCGACGCGGCCGGAGAGGGGCGGAAGGTCGTACGCGTCGGGCGCGTCTGACCATTCGGGCTGGGTGTCGAGGAGCCCGAAGACCCGCTCGGCGCCGGCCATCGCCGTGAGGGCTTGGTTGTATTGGTTGCCGAGCGGCGAAATAGCGCCGAAAAAGGCGTTGGAGAGGAACAAGAACTGGATGAGTGCTTCCAGTCGCACCTCGCCGCCGAGGGCTTGGTAGCCGCCCACGACGAGCAAGATGGACAGAAAGAGTTGCCCGTTGAACTCCAAGAGCGGCAGAAAAATAGCCGACTGCTGCGCCGAGATCATGTTGTAGCGGGAGTGATCGTAGATGAGCTGCTTGAAGAGCCCGCCGTTCAGATCCTGACGCACGAAGCCTTGAATCTCGCGGATGCCAGAGACGGACTCCGCCAACGTCGCGGCGACGCGACTGAAGCTCTCTTGCTGCGCGCGGTAGGCGGCGGAGAGCCGGCGCCGAAAGTGGCGGAGCATGCCCCAGAGCACCGGCGCCATGACCAGCACCACCAAGAACAGCTGCCAGTCGTAGTAGAGCATGAGGCTCGCCGAGACGAGCATGCTGCCCAGCTGCACGATGCTGATGAACGCGACGTCCTGCACGCACACGCGGACGACGTCCACGTCCGAGGTGATGCGGCCGATGAGCTTGCCAACCTGGACCTTCTTGAAAAAGCTCATCGGCAGGCGCAGGAGGTGCTCGTAGACTTGTAGACGTAAGTCGTGCACGACCGCTTCCCCGAGCAGCAGCGCCAAGCGTTGTCGGTAAACGAAGCAGAGCGACGTGAAGCCGGTGAGCGCCAGGTAACCCGCGACGCCTAGGACGGTGCCGCGCACGTCGTGCCGCGCAATCGGACCGCTGATGACCGCGGCCGTCGTCCAGGCGATGAGCGGAAGCTGAATCGAGCGCAGCGCCACGAGGCCGAAGAGGGTGTTGCGCAGGCGCGAGTACGGTCTCGTGTAACCGAATATGCGACGAACGAGCTCGAAATCCAGCGGTTTCTGGTCTGGCTCTGCGGTGCTGCGCGCGTTCATAGCCGCCTCCCGAGCGCGTCGAGGAGCACGATGCTGTCCTCGTCCGCGGCTTGCAAGCTAGCGGCGCGGTAGTAGACGCCGCGGCTCTGCATGAGCTCCGCGTGCGTCCCGCGCTCGACGACGCGGCCTTCGTCCAGCACCAGGATCCAATCTGCGCGCCGCAGCGTGGACAGCCGATTGGCGACGATGAGCGTCGTGCGTCCCTCCATGGCGGCGTCCATCGCCTCCAGCACTTCGTGCTCCGTCTGCGGATCGACGGCGGTGGTCGGGTCGTCCAAGAGCAGGATCTTCGGCTCCAGGAGCAGCGCGCGCGCGATCGCGAGGCGCTGGCGCTGGCCTCCGGACAAATTCACGGCGCCCTCTTCGAGCACGGTGTCGTAGCCCTCGGCCAAACCCACGACGAACTCGTGCGCGCCCGCGATCTTGGCCGCCGCCTCGATACGCTCCCGCGACGCGTCCGGGTTTCCAAACGCGATGTTCTGCGCGACGCTGTTGCGAAACAGCAGACTCTCCTGGAAAACGAGCCCAATGTTGCGACGCAGGTAGTCGAGCGGCAGCTCTCGCAGGTTCACGCCGTCCAGCCAGATGTCCCCGCGAGTCGGGTCGTAGAAGCGAGGAACGAGGCCGAGCAGCGTGCTCTTGCCGGAGCCAGTTGCGCCGAGCACGGCCACGCAGGTGCCAGGCTCGACCTCGAAGCTCACGTCGCGGAGCACGGGGGTGCTGGGCGTGTACTCGAAATCCACGTGCTCGAAGTGGAGGCGCCCCGAAAGCGAGGACGGCTTTTGCGGCGCCGCCACCTCGCTCACCTCCAGCGGAGCGTCCAACACCTCGAACACCCGACGCGCGCCGATCAGGCTCTGCTGCAAGGTGTTCACGATGCCGGCCATGCTCGAAACTTGCGCCGAGAACTGCTGCAGTAGCCCCGCGAAGACGATCAAGTCCCCGAGCGACAGGCGCTGAGCGGCGACGAGGGAGCCGCCGTACAAGAGCAGGACGCCGATGTTCAGCTGCGAAATGAAGTCGATGGTCGGCGTGAACCGGCTCACGGTGACGAACACCGCGCGCTGTTGGTCGCGCACCACCTCGTTGTGAGCCTCGAAGCGATCGCGCTCCTGCTGCTCGCGGCCGAACACCTTCGTCACCTGCATGCCCGCGACCCCTTCGGACATTGCCAAGACCATACGGTCCGAGAGCTCGCGATTCTTGCGGTAGGCAGGGGCGACGCGCCGCGCGAAGGCGTTCGTGGCGAGCCAGAGAAGCGGCGTGAGCGCAAGGCACGCGAGCGTCAAGAGCGCGTGCGTTCGCGCCATGTAGAGGAGGTACACCGCGAGCGACAGCACCATGATCGCGCCTTGCAGCAGCACGCCGTCCACGAAGGAGCGAACGGACTGAACGTCGCCGGTCACGCGGTTGAAGATGGAGCCGGACGCGTTCTGGTCGAAGAAGCGAAAGCTGAGGCGCTGCAGCTTGTCGAACACGGAGGTACGCAGCTCCGGAACCAGCTTCATCTGCAGCAGATCCGAGGCGAGCACCGAGTAGCGGTAGTTCAGGATCGCGCGGAGCGCGGCCGCGACCAGAACCGACACCCCGAGCGCGGCCAGGAGCTTGGTCACGGGCCACGCCGGCGGAACGAAACCGAAAGGCCAACTCACCGGCGTGGACGTCGGGTCCAAGCCGTGGCGAGTCACGTCGATCGCCAAACCCGAGAGGCCGAGCCCGAGCACGCCGAGGCCGAGCAGCACGACTTGAAAGGCGAAGACGGCGATGCACTGCTCGCGGTAGCGCCACGACAAGACAAGCAACCTTCGCAGCAGGTGCGCGTGACTCGGCTCTTTCTCCGGCATTACAGCGCCACTCGAACGGTCGCCAAGCTAGCAGCGCGCTTTTGGAAGACAAGCGCGGCTCTCGTTCGGGCGACAATCCCGCGGCTCCACGTCACTCGGGCGTCACCAGCTCGTTCCTTGCGTCGGCGTCGACGGGCGGAGATAAGACCGGGCGCGCCGATGCGAGTCGACCTTCGCCTATTGCTGCTCTTGCTCATGATGGGTATTGGCGCCGCGTGCACGCGACTCACCGCGGTGGACTGGAGTTTGATCCAGGACGAGCAACCTGGCGCGGGCGGCGAGGCCGCGAGCGGCGGTAGTGCGAGCGGCGAAGGCGGCAGTGGCGCGGGCGCGGCGGGCGACTCAGGCTGAGCGGCGCACGCGACGGAGCGAAAGGAGCAGCAGCGCGGCGAGGCCAGCGCTCACGCCAGCGGAGCCATTTGGCACGCCGACGCTGCATCCGGTGCGGGGCAGCGGCACGTTTGCCAGCGGGTCCGGCTCGCTACCAGGAAGTGGCTCACCTTCGTTCGGGCTCGTACCGGCGATGAGCTCTTCGAGATCGGCCACGCCGTCACGGTCGCTGTCGTTGCCGGAAGTTTCCAGCGTGTCCAACGAGCCGTCGAAGCTCGGCACGTTGTTGCCAAGCGTGCCAGTGCGTAGCAGAGCGCGGCCGAAGGGTGTCGTCGCGGTGCCGGTGCCGCCCGCGTCCGAGCTGTGACACAGCGTACAGTACGGAGGCGAGGCGGGCAGCGGCGCTGCCAAGCTCCAATGTTGGATGAGCTCGCCCGGATACGTGACTGATGCCTGAGCCAGCGCCGGCGCCACGAGCATGAGCAGCGATCCGAAGATGACGAGATGAAGCTTCATAGCGAGACGTGCCCCTGAAGCAGGAAAGTCAACGTGTCGAAGCGGCCCCCGACCGCTCCTTGCGATTGGTAAATGGCGTCGAGCCGAACGTCCGCGTGCGGCATGAAGAACCACCAGAACGAAAGCCAGCCGCCGTAGCCCCAGTAGCGTTTCTGCGTACCGACGTTGCTGAGCTCGGCGGTGGCGAGCAGATGCAGCCCCTTGACCGGCTCGAGATCCGCCTGCGTGAAGCTGACCAAACCCTTGCGGTGAAACTCGTCTTTGGACGACACGAGCACGTAGTCCCACTCCGTCTGCACGACGAGCGGGTCCCAGCCCGTGGCCCACCGCGCGAAGGCGCCGTGCGTCTGCCGCCACGTCTCCTTCAACGTGACCGTGTCACGATCGCGATGCGTGACGAGGCTGGAGACGCCGAGCCCGAGCTTTGGGGTCGCCATCCACTCCGCGTAGCCGCTATAGCCGCGCTCTCGATAGTCGTCCGGGCGCAGCTGAAAGTTGCCGATGATCGCCATGACCTCCGCCCGCCACGTCTCCGTGGAGAAAAAGGCGGAGAGGCCATACTGTTGGTCGTCGTTAATCGTCGTCCGCGAACGGGCGCGCACCCACAAGTTGTGCTCCACCGTTCTGATGCCAAACGGCAGGTTCATCCGCCCGAAGCGCAGAAGCAGCCGGTCCGAGGCGAGCGAGTAGCCGAGCCAGTGCTGACGAGAGACGACGTTGTTCTCCACGTCCCGCGTGATCGCCGCCCCCAGCGCGCCTCGCTGGGCGTACCCCACGCTGCCGGCGGCCACGAATTTGCCGGTTTGGATCCCGGCTTGCGCGTCCGCCTGCATCAAGATGAGCTCGTCGGTAATCTTCGCGCCGGGCACCTTGGTGCGCAGCCAGAGCGCGCGTGCGTCCCCGTCCAGCGCGAGCCACTCGGGCAGCTTGACGGCGTTGAGCAGAAATCCGGCCTTGTCCTCTTCGGATTGATCGTCGGGGCCCGTGGGCAGCACGAGCGTCTCGATGACGTGGCCGTAGCTGGTGAGGATGCCCGCTCCGGACGGATCATAGTGGCAGGTTTGGCAGGCGGAGTAGCCGTGCCGAATCATCCACGGGTGAGCATTCGCGTCGCGCGCCGAGAGCGCCACCACCGCAAAGGCGACCGCCGCTAGTACGAACGCAAGAAGGGCACGGCGCAAGCCAGGCATGCGTGGGGGACATACCGCGCCGACCCCAACCCCTCGTGCAAAGATTCCGTGTCAGTTCCGCGACAGCGCTAAACTCAGAAGAAGCCGCTTACCGCCCCTCCGTAGAAGCCCGCACCCACCGTCGGCGCAGCTTGAATCCTGCTCGCCGTCGACTTCTTGGGTTTGTCGAGGGCGAACATGATCACGGACGTGGTGACGGCCGCTATACCAGCGCCGAAGCCGACGAGCGAGAAGTTGCGATTGAACGAGGCCTGATCGACCAAGTCCGTGTGCCGTGAAATCTCCTCTCGAGTACAGCCGGAGTTGCTCGTGCAAATCAGCTTCGCTTCGGCGTTCAGGGACTTGTACTTGACGCCCATGTAGGTCCCGAACGCGAGCGCGCTGACTCCGAGCACGCCGACGCCCAGCGCCGTGTAGCTGAGGTCGCGGTCGCCCGCGGCCGAGGCAGGCGGCGGCGGTGTAACCGGCTTGAATGGCTCTTTTTTGGGGGGCGCCTTGGCCGGAACCACGACGGGTTTCGCCGCCTCGGCTTCCAGCTCCGGCACCGAGACGGTGACGACATTCTGGCCCACTTTGACGTCTACTTTTTGGATCCAGGGTTTCTTGCCCGGCGCTTTGGCGCTGATCACGTAACGGCCCGGGTCGACCGCTACGGCCCGACCGTACTGCTCGGTCTGGAGCGGCAAGTCGTCCGTTTTCACGGTGAGCTTCGGGTCCGTCGACGCGACCTCGATGACCAGCTTGCTGATGCGCGGTTCCAGCGCCGTCGCGCGGTCGCGCAGCACTTGCTCGCGATCGGTTTGCCCGGCGGCTTTGGCGGACGCGGCGGCGCCTAGGAACAAGCGATGAGCGCTCGCGCTGCGTCCGATGTGCTCCCAACAATCGGCGAGGTTGAACTGGGTCCCGACCCCGACCTCGAGTGCCAGGCTTTCCTCGAACTTGGGACAGGCGAACTCGTAGTCGCCCTTGCCGGCGAGCTCCCGACCTTGCTTGAACAGATCTTTGGCGGACGCCGGCGGATCTTCCGCTCGCGCTTCGCTCGTTGAAATACCAGCCACCAACGCGAAGATGACGATTCCAAAGGTGCGCACGGATCCCTCTCGCGTCACTCGGGGCTATCGAAGAGGTCACGACCGGCCAGCTCCGTCGGCTGGGTCGCCGGCGCCGCAGGCTCTTGCGCCGAGCGAGATACTGGCTTAGCGGCGGGGCGCGGGGGGGCGGCAAGCGGCCTCCGCGTGGGGACAACCTGCGCCTGCGCGACCGGGTGCAGCGCACGGACTCCTGGAGGAGCTGCAGCAGCGACGGGCGGTAGGTCCCGCGTCGCAACCGCCGCGGGCGGAGCGACGAATGACGGCGCCACCGATGCTGCTTCCGCGACCGAAAAAAACGGAGGGATCGGCGGTGGCGAAGGGGCGGCGACCGGTGCTGGAGCGGCGGCGGGGGGAGCCGTTGCTGCAGCAGGTGATCGGAAGACGACGAACAGGGCCAACGTGCCGACGGCAGCGAAGACGCCCATAGCGACGTTGCGGCGCTTCTTGGCGCGCAGGCTCGCGACCGTCTCATCTTCGGCGCCCGCGGTCCACGAACGAGTCATTCCGACCGGCAAGAACGAGCGACGCGACGGCGGCATCATCGTCGTGCGGGTCTGGGAAGACGGCGGGCGATGCGGCGTAACGTAGACGGTCGCCTCTGGACCGACGGGCGGACTCTTCGGCGCGAAAGCTGCGTACCCCGCTGCGCTGGGCGTCGGCGCGGCGACGGTCACGTCGTGGTGCTGGACCTCGACGGTGGCGGCCCCCCGTTCTCGCGGCACCGACGGCGTGTTGCGCGCAAGCGTGGAGCTGCGAAGTGGAGGCGGCACGGAAGTCCGTGCGCGTTCTTCGACGAGCGGCACGTAGCTGGCGAGCGGCTGCATCACCGTCACGTCCTCCACCGCCGGCGCCGTGACGATGGTCGACCTGAGAACGGGCGGCATGACGAGAGTCCCCGTGGGGCCGCGGGCCTCGCGGTTGGCGGCGAGCCCGGGCGTCGGCCGCCGTTGACCGGTTCCGGGCTGCGGAGCCGACTTAAGGCGCGCGGGCGCCGCCGAGTGCCTGGGCATCCGCCGCACGCGCTCCACCGAAGACGCCGAATCCCGTGAGCCGAACCCCTCGAGCGCAGCGACCAGATCCGCGATGGTGCTATACCGAATCGCTCGGTTCTTAGCCAAACAGCGCAAAACGACGTGATCCAGCTCCGCCGGCACTTCCGGGCGCAGGTCGCGCACTGCGGCGGCCGCGTCCGCCGCTACGGAGGCGAGCAGCGACGGCGCGTTGTCCGCGGAGTAAAGGGCCTGCCCCGTGAGCAGCTCGTGCAAGATGGCACCGAGCGCGTACACGTCCGCGCGAACGTCCACGTCGTGCGGGTCGCGGATTTGCTCCGGCGATAAGTACGGCAACGACGACATGATGGCGCTGGTACCGGCGAGCGCGACGGAGCGCTCCGTGAATGGATCCACGTGCAGCGCTTCGGCGGCGCCGAAGTCGAACACCTTGACGAGCGGCGAGCCGTCGCTGCGGCGCGTAACGACCAGCGTCGTCATCCGCAAGTTGCGGTGCACGATGTCCAGCGCGTGCCCCTCCACGACGCCTGCCGCCGCTTGAATGACGTAGTCCACGGCTTCGGCGACCGGCAGCCGGCCGCGCACCTTGAGCACCTCCTCCAAGTCTGGCCCGCGCAGGAACTCGCGCACCATGTACGGCGCGCCGGACTCCAAGCGACCAATGTCCGTCACCCGGGCGACGTGCTCCCCGCCGACCCTCACGGCGGCGCGCGCTTCACGAACGAAGCGCTGCACCAACTCCGGGTACGCGCAGGCGTCCGGAATCAAGAACTTTAGGGTCACCAGCAGGTTCAACTCGAGATGTCTGGCTTGCACCACGAGGGCCAGGCCGGTACGGCGGGGGACGCTCTCCACACAGAACTTGCGCGCGACGAGCTCACCCACGCCCACCAGAGCATCGCGGCCGAACGTGGGGGGCGCTAACGTAGTGGCATCCGCGTCGTCGAAGATGAGCTCTGCGTCCGACACCACCTGCGTGTGGTTTGACGCTTCGATTTCGTGTCGAATGGGCATCGCGGGCGAGGTCTGTGCTCGCGGATGACACGTTACGGGCGAGGCCTCCTTGACTGCGTGACAATCTGGCCGCTTTTCCAACCCTGAATGATGACATTCCCCTTTTCCAGGTGTTGAAGGAGGGGTGGGGCTGAGCGAGTTTGCGCCACTTCGACGAACATGGGGGCGCGTCGCGGCGTGCCGATTCAGCCGGCTGGGTAAGCGCCGTATCGTACTTGCGACCACTCTCGAGCGCGCGCACGTCGCCCTCGCGATGGTAGCTCATCGCGCTCCGCGCAATCGTGCTTCGTGATGAGCCGATAGGGATCGAGCGTTCCGAGGCCGCGACTTGCGGAGCTGCTCGCTCAGGTTTCGTGCACTTTGTACTTTTTTAACTTTTCGTACAAGGTTGACACTGCTATCCCGAGCGACTCGGCCGCCTGCGCTTTTTTGCCGCGCGTCACGTGCAGTCGCTGGACGATGGCCTCTCGCTCGATGCTCTCGAGGGTTTTACCCAAGAAGCCTATTTCCGGCCGGAGGGCGTCCTGTCCTTCGCTGGCATGCACCAACTGGCAAAGCTCGATGAGGCTCGCTTCGACGAACGCCAACGCGCAGGCGAGCGCATTTTTGAGCTCTCGCACATTCCCCGGCCAACTCCGCCGTTTCAGCGCGAGCATCGCATCGTTCGCCACTCGCACGTCCGGTCTCCCAAGATCCGCAAGCAATTGCGTGACGAGAAGAGGAATGTCTTCCACACGCTCGCGCAGCGAAGGCACTTGAACGACGGCCCCCGCGAGTCGAAAGTACAAATCTCGACGGAAACGACCAGGCAACCTCGACTCGGCTCGCGGGGAAAACATGGGTCATGCGTTTGCGCCGAGTTGCTTGAGCTCTCCAGCAACCCGGAGCCATTATAGCAATGCGCCGTGGTCTGGCTTGTTACGATTGAAAGGATTGTGAAGGGAGATTCTACATCGGGCTAGTACTAGTGCCGCGTCCCAAAGTTGTAACGCATTTGCCGCTCAGGCTTGAACTACC
>JAQSWN010000199.1 GCA_029266615.1 Polyangiaceae bacterium | reverse complement strand
TTCACGACTTGGGCAAAATTCTTGGGGTCCGAGAGTTGTTCGAAGTCGCGCGTGCGAAAATAACCAATCGCGGCTTCTCTGGCCCGGGGCACGTAGGACTTGAAGTCGGCTTCCTTCACCGTCTCGGGGAGCTCGATGGTGAGCCCGACCTTGATGTGACGAATGCTGCCGTCCGCCGCGCGGGAGTCGACCACGATCGCCTCGAGGTTCTGTACCTCGTGAACGTCGCCGGCCTTGGGCTTCTTCTCGGTTTCTTCTTCTTCTTCCTCGGCCGCCTCGTGATCCCCGCCTTTTTCGGACGAGCTCTCGGCTTCTTCTTCGGCGCCCTCTGCCGGCTTGTGCGACCCGGCGGCCTTGTCGCCACCACCCAGGTACTTGGGAGCGAGTACGGCACCGGCCGCTCCAGCACCCAAGATGAGTGCTAGAGCGACCATGATACCGACGAGCTTTCCCTTGCCCTTTTTGGTCTCCACCGTTTTATTGGGCTCCGAGGCTTCTTCCGACATTTCTCCGTCCTCGTAAGAGCGGGGGAACTACGCTCGGCGCCTATCAGCGCTTCACGTTGATGAGCTCTTGAAGCATCTCATCAGCGGTGGTGATGGTCTTGGAGTTCGCGGAGAAAGAGCGCTGATGTTGAATCAGGCCCACGAACTCCTCCGCCAGGTCGACGTTGGAGCCTTCGAGCGCGCCGGCCGAGGTCGCACCGCGACCACCGCTGCCCGCCGTGCCCATCGCGGCCGTACCGGAGTCACGCGTCTCGATCCACAAGTTCTGACCCGCACGGCCGAGGCCGTCGTTGGAGCGGAACTTGGCGACCGCGAGCTGCGCCATCGCGATCTTCTGGCCGTTGGTGTACAGGCCCTGGACCACGCCGGTGCCGTCGATGGCGACGCCGGAGAAGTCACCAGACGCGTAACCGTCTTGCGACTGGCTAGAGACGTTCGACTGACCCGCGAACTGCGTGGTGCCGTCGAGCCCGGTGCCGCCGTCGGCGATGGCCGTGCCCAGGTTGATGTTGATCGCCTGGCCCGCGGTCGCACCGATGAAGTCGACGGTGATGTTGTTGCCGGTGACGGTGTTGAGCGCGCCGTCAGTGGTGAACTGCAGCTGCCCGCCGGTGCCAATCTCGAAGTTTTGGCCGGGAGTACCGCCGACTACGTCGTCGCCGTCGGCGAGCACGTGGTAGTCCCACGTGTTGTCGACGGTGTCGCTCTTGCGGAAGTAGACGTCCATCGTGTGGCCGTTTCCGAGCGAGTCGTAGACGGTCATCGTGGTGGAGAAGTTCGCCGTATTCGCCGGATCCTGCGGATCCCAGGGGTTCAAGGCGGTGTCGATGGCCGCATCGGCCGCGTCCAGGTTGGCCGTGACCATGATGTCTTGCGTGGCCCGCGCCGGCAGCGCCGCGGTGGGCGCCTGGACGTCCGACAAGGACGCCGCGAAGGTGCCGTCGCCGTTGGCCGCGTAACCCTGGACCTTGAGACCGGCCGGGTTGACGAGGGTGCCGACGTTGTCGATCGTGAACGTACCGGCGCGAGTGTAGAAGTTCGACGACAAGCCGTCGACGGTGCCCTTGACCACGAAGAAGCCGTCGCCGTTCAGCGCGACGTCCGTGGAAACGCCCGTGTTCTGCAGCGTGCCCTGGGTGAACATCTGTTGAATGTCGCCCACGCGGACGCCCGAGCCCGGCAGAGACGAAGACGTCCCCGCGAGGATCGAGTGACCCAGCACGTCTTGGAACAGTGCACGCTGGGCTTTGAAGCCCGTCGTGTTCACGTTCGCGATGTTGTCGCCGACTACGCCTAGGGCCTCGCCCTCGGCGCGTAGGCCAGATACGCCCGAATACATTGCTCTCAGAACCATGGAGCCCTCCTAATAAAGGCTTTCGTGAGTTACGGTGTTTTTGGTGGAGTTTCGACCCGGAGAAGGTCGCTGACTGGTGCATTTACGCCGTTCGAAAGTTTCAGAACGGGGTAACCTTTGTCGAACGCAACACCGGTGATGGTGCCGCTCGTTTCCTGGGAGACGACGACCGTGCCGCCGTCCTTGTCGTTGGATTTGACGTTCACGGCGTACGTGCCCGCAGGCTGTACGATGCCGTCGTCGCTGCGACCATCCCAGGTAATCTTCGAAATGCCGGTGGGGCGCGAGCCGAGATCGAGCGTACGCACGATCTTGCCGTTCGCGTCCTGAATCTGAATCACGGTCTTGTCGGAGGCGCCGTCCTGCGAGAACGCGACGGGGACGCCGATGCCGGAGCCGTCCGTGGTGACGAGGGAGCCTTTGACGGTCGCGACCTGCCCGACCATGTTGACGACGTTCGCGTTCGCCATGCCCTGGTTTTGCAGCATCATCTGGTCGAGCCGGTCGTTCACGCCCATCGACTGCTCGAGGGAGCTGAACTGCGCGAGCTCGGCCACGAAGGCGGAGTTGTCTTGGGGCTTGAGCGGGTCCTGATTCTTCAGCTGCGCCACGAGGAGCTTGAGGAACGCGTCTCGCCCCATCGCCTTGTTGGTCCCCAGGGCAGAGCCCAGGTCCGACGGGGCGGCGGCAGTGGTGTTGTTGACGGGAGCGACCATTTTCTTAACCGATCAGAGTCAGGCGTTTGGAAGTACGCGTTTGAGCTTTCTCGGGGTCCTGTTCCGCGCGCTTGGCAGCGTCGGCGTCTTGCCCCGATGAGCTCAGACGACGTTGAGCAAGAACGGTGCCGACCTCGGATTGAGTCACCACGTTGAGTGACTGCACGTTGATCCCAGCCCGCTCGAGGGCGCTGCGGAGAGAGGCCGCGTCGGGCAGTATGGATCCGACCAACTGCTTGTTTTCCATACCGATCACGACGCGCATCCCGCCCTCTTGACGGTCCAAAGTGACCTCCAGCTCGCCGAGCGCGCCGCCGTCCACGCGCAGAGTCATGCGTTCGGGAGGTTTCGCGTCCACCGGCGCGCCCCCGCTCGCAGGCGCAGCGGCCGGAGCAGGTGTCATATCTCCGGCACTCGAGCGCCAAGCGCTCGGCGGCTCGCTGACGGTCTCGAGCGCGGGCAACTTCTGCGCACCTTGGACCTGCTCCGCGAGCGCCACCCACAAGGCCGCCGCTTGCTCGCTGCCCTGCTCACGCGCGCCGTTGGATGTCTCTTCACGCTCTAGCTGGCGAGTGGCGGTGTTCAGCCCACCCGCAGAGGTTCCGCTGCTGTTCACTTATTACGGTCCTCGCTGCGACGAAAGCGCATGCTGGTAAGCTCGTCTTCCAGGCGTCGTTCGAGCACCTGCGCTTCGCTCTGTTCTTGTTTCTGAATCCGCTCCGAGAGCAGCTCGACCTTTTTTAGGTCGGCGCGCGCCGTCATCACGGCTCCCTGCGCCTTGCGCGTCTCGAGCTGGGCCTTGGCCGCTTCTACGCGCGCCTGCTCGACTTGGCGCTGGCGGCTTTGCAGCCATTCGTTGGCTTCGATCCAGCTGGAGGCGCTGAGCGCGGCTTCCTCGGCGAGCTTGAGGCGGGACTCGGAGGCTTCTTCCAGCTCCCGCCGGCGGATCTCCTCTGCGGACAGCGCCTTCGCTTCCGCCGCGCGCGTGTCACTGAGCTGGGCGACGCGCTCGTCGAGCGCTTTTTCGCGGAGCGTGATGACCTTACCGATGCGGGCGCGCCGCGGGCTCATCTACGACCTCCTCGATTTTGCGGCGGCTGCTGGCCGAGCGCGGCGAGCTGGGAAAGGTGCTTGAGGCTCACCTCGGCGGCCACGCCGTCCGTCACTTTCTGGCGCAAGAAGTTGTCGATGTGCGGCTGGGCGCTGATCGCGACGTCGATGCGCGGGTCGCTACCGGCGACGTACGCACCGACCTGAATCAGATCCTGCGCGTCGCGGTAAGTAGAGAGCATGTCGCGCACCTGGGCGGCCGCGCGCATCACCGGCTCAGCCGCGATCTCCGGCGCCAAACGCGAGATACTCTTCAGCACGTCGATGGCTGGGAAGTGCCCCTTCTCGGCGAGACCACGCGAGAGCACGATGTGCCCGTCGATGATGCTGCGCACCGAGTCCGCGATCGGGTCCGACAGATCGTCGCCCTCGACCAGCACCGTGTACAGGGCGGTAATCACGCCCGCGCCCGGCCCCGTGCCCGCGCGCTCGAGCAAGCGGGGCAAGGCCGCGAACACGCTCGGCGGATAGCCCTTGGTCGCGGGCGGCTCGCCCGCGGCTAGCGCCGCTTCACGCAGCGCCATCGCGTAACGCGTGACGGAGTCCATCACCAAGAGCACGCTCTTGCCTTGATTGCGAAAGTACTCGGCGATCGCCGTGGCCGACTCCGCGCCGCGCGCGCGAACGAGCGGCGGCATGTCGCTCGTCGCGGCGACGACGACGCTCTTGGCCAAGCCTTCCGGACCGAGCGACTGACGGATGAAGTCGTTGAGCTCGCGACCGCGCTCGCCGATCAGCCCGACGACGTTCACGTCCGCTTGCGAGGTCCGACAAATCTGGCCGAGCAGCGTGCTCTTACCCACACCCGCGCCGGCGAAGATGCCCATGCGCTGACCGACCCCGAGCGGCAGCATCGCGTCGATGACGCGCACGCCGGTCGCGAGCTGGTGGTCGATCGGCTTGCGACCGAACGCGGGCGGCGGCGGCGCGTTGACCGGCATCACCCGGTCCGGATCGATCTCGGGTCCGCCGTCCAGCGCACGCCCGAACGAATCCACGACCCGACCGAGCAGGTCGAACGACACCGGGACGGTGGCCCCGCGCATCATGCGCACCGCGCGAGCGCCCGGACGAATCCCGACGAGTGGACCGAGGGGGGTGGTCAGCAGGCTGCCGCCGCGGAAGCCGACGACCTCCACATCCAGCGTCGCGCCCGAAGCATCGTGCACTCGCAGCGTATCCCCCACCGCCGCGTTCAACCCTCCTACCTCCACGATCAAGCCCACAACGTCCGACACCACGCCTTCGGGGGTGTGAACGGCGGCGGTCCGACAACGCTCGATGAGTCGATCCAGCATGCGCCCTTACCCCCATCCCTTTGCAAGCACCGGGCCCAGCGCCTGCTCAGTGGGCAGTTAGCACTTGGCAGCGCGAGCACGCCTCAAATCGAGAAAGCGCGCCTCCTCCGGCTCCACTAACCAACCCCCTCTCCCAACTCACTGCTAACTTGCTAACTCGCTGCCTCACTGAGAAGCCGAATCAGGCCGCAGAGCGTGCAGCAACGTGGCGAGCCGCGTTTCCACGGATTCGTCGACCTGGCCGAGGTCGGTTTCGACCAGGCAGGCGTGCTCCGGGAGCTGAGGCTCGATGCGCACCTCGGCTCGAGAACCACGGTCGGTCAGGCGCTGCTCGAGCATGTCGCGCTGACCTTCGAAGCCGGCGCCCAGGCGAATCAACACGCGGTCGTGCTTGCCGAGGGCCTCTAAGCCTTCTCGCACGAGGCCGACCACGAGCTCCGGCCTGAGGCTGATTTCCCGCGCGATCACGCGGCGCGCGATCACCGCCGCGAGCTCCGCCAACTGGCTGGCGGTCTGCTCGAAGACGCGTTGACGCTCGAGCGCCAAGAGCTCCACCGCCTCCTCGAAAGCATGACAAAGCTCGGGATCCACGACCGGTACCGGCACCTGGACGGGCGCGGCGATGGGGCTCGGCTCGGCCGTGGCGAAGGCGGGCGGAGGCAAGGTGGGAGCCCGCAATGGGCCGCCCGCCGACGGGCGCATCGATGGGCGCTGCGGCGGCATTTCCCCGAGCTCTTGGCGCACGGCCTCGACGAACTCGCTCGGCAGCGGCGGTGGCTTGAGCGAGGGCGACTCGAGCCGGGGCTGGAGCGGAGCCTGATGCGCCTTCTGCGACGAGGGGAGCCAGCTCGGCTGCTTGCGGACGCCGCCGTTGCCCGTCACCTGGGCGAACTTGGCGCGTCGAGGAGCGTCCGGCATCGTGCCTTCTTCAAACCATCGCATTTTGGTTGTTCTCGAGGGAAATCGTGCCTTCGGCGTCCAATCGGAGCGCCACTTCCACGATCTCGCGTTGCGCGGCCTCCACGTCCGAGAGCCGCACCCCGCCCATGATTTCCATGTCTTCTTTGATTCGTTCGGCGGCGCGCTTGCTCATGCTCGCGAAGATATGAGCGCGCAAGGTTTCGGAGGCCGTCTTCATGGCCATCGTGAGGCGCTCGACCGGCACCGACTCGAGCAACGAGCGCAGCGCCCGCGCATCCAGCGCGTTCAAGTCCTCGAACGTATACATGGCCTTGCGAATCTCCCCCGCCAGCTCCGAGTTGCCTTCTTCGATGGTGCCGAGGAGGGCCTCGCCCGTCTCTCGACCCAAGCGGCGCACCAGCGCGGCCGACCGCGCGATGCCGTTCACCTCCATCACCGCTCCGGACTGCGTGACGGGGAGCTCGGCCGAAAGCGCCGAAGCGACGTCTTCCAGAAGGCTGGCCGGCACCTCGCTCATCGTGCCTAAACGCTCGAGAATCGCCGGGCGAACGTGCTGCGGCAGCGCCTCCAACACGCGCGCGGCCTTCTCGTTGTCCAGCTGGGAAAGGATGGCGGCGACGAGCTGGGGGTGCTCGTTTTCCATCACCGAAGCGAGCGCGCTGGGCTCGGCCTGGGCCAGCTTCGAAAGCGAAGACTGTTCGGTCTCGAGGAAGATCTCTTGCGCGGCGGGCTCACCCAACATCGTTCCCGCCAGCTTGCGGAGGTAGCGCATGCCGCCCTTCGGCACCGCAACCGCGCTCCGGCTCTTGTCGATGAACTCGGCGTAGAGGCCGTCGAGCGCGCTGGTCGGGACGGCGCGGAGGCCGGCGGCGGCGTCACGGAGCTTCTTCACGTCTGCCGCGTCCATCTCCGCGAGAATCGGAGTCGCCGTCGCCTCGTCTAGCGACAGCAGCATGAGCACGGCTTTCTGGGGTCCCGTCAGCGCCAAGGATTGCATTCCGCCTCCTGGCGCTCTTGCGATTTACGTGCCGGGCTACGCCGCGCTGGAAGCGGGCAAGGCGGCTGGTTCCTCGGAGAGCCAGGCCTTGAGCACGACGGCCGCGGTCGCCGGGTCTTTAGCGGCCAGCTCCAGTGCATGGGCTCGAATTTCGCCAGCAATTTGCGGCTCCTCCAGCAACCGTTGGCGCTCCGCCTCGGGCAACTGGGCGGCCGCCTCCGCGAGCTCGGGTCCGCTGCCCAGCTCGCCCAGCACCCGCAGCGGGTCCACCAAGGCGGGGGCCTGGACCGGCAACGGCAGCGGCTTCTTCGTGCGGAATACGAGCACCAGGGTGCCTAGGACGAGCACCAGTGCGGCGCCGGCCATGGCGTAGGGTAGCCAAGGCTTGTTCGTGAAGAAGCTCACGGGCGCGTTCAGATCGTCCGTATCGAGCTTCGCGAACTGCGTCGCCTGCACGGTCACGGTGTCGCCGCGGTCCTGATTGAAGCCGACCGCCCGTTTCACGGTTTCTTCCAGTGCCTTGACCTCGTCTGCCGGGATCGGCGCGAAAACCTGCTTGTCGCCCTTCGTCGCGTACCGGCCGT
Source organism: Polyangiaceae bacterium (assembly GCA_029266615.1). GTDB lineage: Bacteria > Myxococcota_A > Polyangia > Polyangiales > Polyangiaceae > PMG-095. The sequence continues at coordinate 5,316 of JAQSWN010000199.1, read as the reverse complement.
TGAGCAGCACGGCCACGCTCAAGCGACGGATGTCGCCCGCGGGCGTGGTCGTTTTCTGAACGACTTTCTGCACTTCCCAGTTGCGGGTCTGGCTCCGCACGCCGGCCGTACCGGCGCCGCCGGCCGGCTTTTCTTCGGCAACGGGACCTTCGCCCTGAGCGTCGGGCAAGTTCGTCTTCGCGCCCGGGACCCCGGCCACGCCCGCATCTGCGTTGGCCGCGCCCTCTTCGACCTTGTGCTCGCTGCGCAGCGCGGTCTTGGTCGGCTCGTAGAGCTCCTCCGTCTTCTCCCGGGCGGAGTTGTCCAACCACAGGTTCACGCGAACGTCGGCGTTGCCAGGGCCCAAGACGCGCTCGAGTTGGGCTTGGGCCTCGCTCTCGAGCTGCCCCGCCATCAGGCGCGCCTGCTCGGCGCCGGAATCGGCCAAGTCTCCGGCGCTCTGAGCGTCAGAAGTAGGACGGTGCAGGGTCACGCCCTCGGTGCTCACCACCGAGACGCGGTCCTTGCTCAGGGTCGGGACAGCGGACGCCACCAAGTGCACCACCGCCGCGACCTCTTTGCGGCCGAAACTATGGGCGTTTTCGAGCTTCACGACCACGCTCGCGCTGGCGCTCTCTTCGCGCGCCGCAAAAAGCCGCCGCTCCGGCAACACGAGGTGAACTCGCGCGGCCTTCACGCCGTCGATGCTCATGACGCTGCGCGCCAGCTCACCCTCCAAGGCGCGGCGCAAATTCACCTGCTGCTCGAACTCAGTCGCGCCAATCTTCGAACGGTCGAAAATCTCGAAGCCGACGCTACCGCCGTGCGGCAAGCCCGCTGAAGCTAGCTCCAAACGCAGCCCAGGGATGCGCTCTTCCGGCACCTCGATGCGCGAGCCGCCCGCTTCCAGGCGGTAGGGAACCTGGGAAGTCTTCAGCTTTTCGACGATCGCGGCAGCGTCCTCAGTCGACAGCTCCCGGTACAAGGTGCCGTAGGTCTCGCGGCTCCCCAGCACGCTGATCGCCAAGACTCCGGTCAGCACCAGCGTCATGACCGTGACGAGCGCAATGCGCTTGGGCGTGGGAAGGCCAGCCCAGAAATCCGTGAGTTGTTTGAGGAACGCGCGCGCCTTTTCGGGCATTTGTCAGTATTTCCGGTGCGTTAGATCTGCATGCGCCACAGCTCGTAGAACGCGTCGATGACCTTGTTTCGAACGTTCCCAACGAGCTTCAGCTCGATATCTGCTTGGCTAAGCGCAATCATCGTGCCGTGAATGTCGTCGCTGGCGCCCGCCGCAAAAGCCTCGCCCGCGGCTTGCCCCTGGTGGATGCGCTGGTTCGCCGAAGCCGCAGCGGCCGCCAGCAAATCCCCAAATGCATCTCCACCCTCCGCGCCGGCAATCTTGCCGGCGTCGACGGGCGACGCCTCACCCTGCGGTAAAACCAGGGGTAGCGTCTGTGCGGCGGAGATGGGCGCCATGATCAGCGGCCGATGCCGATGGCGCTTTTGGCCATGGCCTTCACGCTTTCAATCGACGTGACCCCGGCCTCGTAAGCGCGGGAAGCCGTAATCATATTCACCATTTCCTCGACCGCGTTCACGTTCGGGTACTCGACGTAGCCGGCTGGGTTCGCGTCGGGGTGGCCGGGCTCGTAAACCATCATGCCGGGCCGGTCGTCAGCCCGAATCTCGGAGACCTTGACCAGCGAGACGCCGGCGTCGGCGCCGACGACACCGTCCTCGCGATCCATCGGAATCGCCTGAAAAACCGGGTCTAGACGCTTGTACGGCCCCCCTCCCTCGACCTGCGTCGTGCGGGCATTGGCCAGGTTGCTGGCGATGGTGTTCATGCGGATACGCTCGGCGCTGAGGCCCGAGGCGGCGACTTCCATGGCACTGAAAACACCGAGCATTTAATTAGCCTCCTTTGGCGTCCGTCGCGGCAAAGCGCAGTTGGCTGAGCTCCGCAGAGACGACTGCAGACACGACGTCGTATCGAAGTTGGTTGGCTGCGACCTTGGCGGCTTCGCGGTCGAGCGAGACGTAGTTCCCGTCGTTGCCGGCGCCGGCCGAATTGTCCTCGAAAATGCGCCCGTCGAGCCCGGCGCCACCCGCGTTCGGCAGCTGAAAATGCGCTCCGTCCGTCCGTTGCATGGCGACCGTGAGGGCGTCCCCGAACGCCTGGGCGGTATCCACTCGACGCAGATCGTGCGGGCGGTAGCCGGGCGTGTCTACGTGTGCGACGTTGGACGACAGCACCGTGTGCCGCTCGAGGTGATAGTCGAGCGCACCGTTTAGGGAGCCAACGGCGCTGAAGAGGTCGGACATCGCGCCAAGGCTTCAGCACGTCGCATGCCAAAGTTTTTTCTCAAGGGTGCGGTCTCTTCTCCGTTCATCCCTGCCGAAGTCAGCTCTCGCCCTGGGGTACCAGCTACCCAGGGGGGTCTCGAGCGACTTGTGCCCTGGAGCCGCGCCTTTTCCGTGGCTTCCGAGTGTTTCTCACTCTGGACGTGGGGTGAGGGTGACCCGGCTACCAGGTGGGAGCATGTAAACGGTCGACTTCGTTGAGCTTGCGGGTTCGCGAACGGCACTAGAGGAAAGCCGCGCGCGCCAAGCCGTCGACGCTCCGAGAGCGGGAGTTCTGACACCTTGGCCCGACCATTGCTTATGGCCTGGTCGACCGCAGAGGAGGAAGCCCCCAACCATGCACGACAGCCAAGCCCCGGCCGCGATTTCCCCGGTGAACAACAGCGACGCGCTCGATGATTTCGGCGTCGCCGAATCACCCTCGGGAGTGATGCGCGCGGCCGAGCCGGCGGACGACGTCGATAGCGACGACGCGGACGCGGAGACGGAAGGCGCGCTCGCGCTCGAGGCGGCGCCGCTGCCCGAGTCGCCCGAGCCGCAGCTGCTGCCGGACTGCATGCACGGGGTCATCGGTCTGTCCGAGTCACTCGTCGAGGTCTACCGCGTCATCGACCGCGTCGCCGACACCACCTGCACGATCCTAGTGACGGGAGAGTCCGGCACGGGCAAGGAGTTGGTCGCGCGTGCGGTTCATAGAGCCAGTCCCCGCGCCCCGAAGGCCTTCGTCGCCGTGAACTGCGGCGCGATCCCGGAAGCGTTGCTGGAGAGCGAGCTGTTCGGCCATGCTCGGGGCGCCTTCACGGGCGCGCACGCCAACAAGGTCGGTCGCATCGCGATGGCCGAGGGCGGCACGCTGTTCCTCGATGAAATCGGCGAGATGCCGATGTCTCTTCAGGTCAAGCTCCTCCGCGTCCTGCAAGCGCGCGAGTACTCGCCCGTCGGGGACAACCGCACCCTGAAAGCCGACGTGCGCATCGTCGCGGCCACGAACGTGAACCTCGAGAACGCCGTGCAAGCGGGCACGTTTCGCGAAGACCTGTACTACCGCCTGAACGTCATTCACCTCACCGTCCCCGCCCTGCGCGAGCGTCCGGAAGACGTGCCGCTCTTGATGCAGCACTTCCTCAAGAAGGCCAAAGAGAAGGTGGGCCGCACCAAGATCGGCGGCGTGTCGCGCGCGGCCGCGCAAATCCTCGCCGACTACCAGTGGCCCGGAAACGTGCGCGAGCTCGAGAACACCATCGAGCGCGCGGTGCTGCTCTGCCAAGGCGACCTCATCGAGCCGAAGGACTTGCCCCAGCGCCTGTGCGGCCTCGGCGTCGAGAAGCGCATGTCCCCTCGCCTGCCCGACGCAGGCCTGGACCTGCGCAACGCCGTCGAGTCCTTCGAGAACCAGCTCATTCGTCAAGCGCTCGAGCGAACGAAGTGGAACAAGAAGCAAGCCGCAACCTTGCTCGGCCTCAACCGCACCACGCTCGTGGAAATGCTCAAGCGCAAGCGCATCAACCCCCGCGCCGCTTGACAGAGGTGAAGTTTACAGGAGACGAGAGTTCCGGGAGCCGCGAAGCAAGACCCAGAGCTCGTAGGCAACGAAACCCGGAACAATCGATGGATTTGGGGTTCGCGCTGCGAACCGAAGTGGCGCTCCGCAGATTAAATGACGTGAACGTTGGCGTATGATGCGGCGCAGGTGTAGCAACACAGTAGCGCCCCCAAATCTCCCGCCGCTCCCGTCTCCCGTCTCCTGTAAGATCTCGAGCCGGTCAGCGTGGGCCCAAGCCAGGTTGGCGCGTATGTTGCTGATGGGCGGGCGTGAAGGTTTGGATCGCTTTGGCTGCGGTGGCGTGCGCGACGCTCACGAGTGTGCGCGACGCGCGGGCTGAAGAGCTGATGATGGACGGCGTGTTCGGCGTCGGGACCGGCATCGAAGGGGGCGATCCGGGCAACGGTTTGGCCTGGCGGCGCGCGCGCCTACGCATGCTGGGCGGCGTCGACCTGCGCAGTGACGAGGGGCAGGCCGATGCGATCGGTTTTCGCGCTTTCGTCGAGGTGGAGAAGCGCGCGAGCGTCGGCGCGGAGGTGCGCTACGAGCGGTGGATGGCGAGAAACTTCGGGGTTTGGGCCAATTTGAGCGGCACCGTGACGCCTTACACGCTGTTCGGCGGGGGCTTTGGGTGCACGGCCATCCTCCCTTTCGGCAAGAAATTCGGGCTGTTCATCGAGCCATCGTTCCAAGCGATGCCGCTCGGTAGCGACACGCCGGGCGACAGCGTTTTGGTTTGGGGCCTGCTGTCTGCGGGCGTGAGGTTCGGGCTATGAAGCGCTGGATGTGGCTGCTCTTCGCGCTCGGCATGCCCCTGAGCTCGCCGCTCGCGTGCGGCGGTGACGGCTGCCTGCGCAACAGCGATTGCCCGAGCGATCAGACGTGCCGCGTCGGAAGGTGCCAGCTCAAGGAATTGCCGGGCGGCGAAGGTGGCGCGGGCGAGGAGCCGAGCGCCGGGCGCGGTGGCGTGACGAGCGGCGGCACTACGAACCGAGCGGGTACGTCCGGAAGCGGCGGCGTCGTGAGCGGCGGCTCGAGCGGCAGCGCGGGCATGGAAAGCACCGGCGGCGCGGGCGGCACAACCATAGCAGACGGCGGCGCCCCGAACGTAGAAGGCGGCGCAGCTGGCAGCGGCGAGAGCAGCGCAGGCGCTGCGAGCGACGCGGGTGCGAGCCTCGGCGGCTCCGGCGAGCCAACGCCCTGACGCTCGCACGCGCGTGAGTTGACGCTCCGTGCGCGAGCGTCCTTCGCTCTCACTCTCCGTGCGTCTCCGCGCGCCCGAGATTCGTACGAGAAGCGCCTCAGCCCGCGAGCCAAGGCCCGGCACGACTCCTGCTATCGCAAGGCAACATGTTCCGCTCTCTGAACATCGCCGCGACCGGTATGGCTGCCCAGGAAACGAACCTGGAAGCTATCTCCCACAATAT
>JAQSWN010000198.1 GCA_029266615.1 Polyangiaceae bacterium | reverse complement strand
ATTCGGGGCCTCATCGACGACGTGCGAGCCGCCGTCAACACGACCGTCATGACCACGGAGACGGGCTCCAAAGCCGTGGAGGCGGGCGCCGATCAGTTCTCGCAAGTCGCGAGCAGCTTCCGGCTCATCACCGGCCAGGTGGCGACGACGACGGAAGCATCCAAGGAGATCGAGCTGTCCACCAAGCAGCAGGCGACCGCGGTCGAGCAGGTCAATATGGCCATCACGAACGTCGCCCAAGCCTCGAAAGAGAGCGAGGTCAGCACCGGCCAAACCCTGCGAACGGCCGTCGAGCTCGCGACGCTCTCGCGCGACCTCCTGAAGCTCGTGGAGGCCCAGCACCCCCCCGTGTCGCGCCACGCCAGCTAAGCCCCGCATGCACGACCCGCTCAAATACTTTCGCGTGGAGGCGCGCGAGATTCTGGAGCAGCTCCAGAGCGGCCTGCTCGAGCTGGAGCGCAGCGGCGCGCAGCCGGCCCGCACTCAGGGTCTGCTCCGCCTCGCCCACACGTTGAAGGGCGCCGCGCGGGTGGTCAAGCAGCTGGACATCGCGAACCTCGCCCACCGCTTCGAGGATTTGCTCGTGCCGCTACGCGACGTCGAGCAGCGGCTCGAGCCGACGCAGATGGAAACGCTGCTCGGGGTCGTGGATGCCATCGGCGAGAAGGTGGTCGCGCTCACGGCGGCACGCGCGGAGGAAGTGTCCGTCGTCGCGCCGCAGCTCCTCACGACGCCGCAGGTCCCCGAGCGCGCGCCGCCGCTCGGCGCGACGGACGAGCCGTCTCGGCTGCTCGTCGCTCCGCTCGACCAAGTCGAAACGCTGATGGACGGAGTGGGCGAGCTCGGCTTCCAGCTCGGCGCGCTACGGCGCGCGCTCCCGGATTTGGCCGACAGCCAAAGCCTAGCCGAGCAAGTCTCCGAGCGTCTCGCGCCGCGCCGCCTGGCGGAGCTCACCGCGGGCCAGGCCGCTACGCTACGCGTCCTCGCCGGTGACCTGACGCGCCGGCTGGAGAGGCTCGAGCGTGAGCTCTCGACGGGCCTTTCGCGCGCCACCCGCGAGCTGGGGCAAGTGCGAGATCAGGTCGATCAACTGCGGCTCGTGGCGGCAGGCACCATCTTTGGCGCGCTCGAGCGCACGACGCGCGACGCGGCGGTCAGCCTCGGCAAGCAGGCGACGCTCATCGCGCGGGGCGGCGAAGTGCGGCTGGACGCCGAGGTACTGAGCGCGGTACAGCGCGCTTTGGTGCAGGCGGTGCGCAACGCGGTCGCGCACGGCATCGAGCCCGCCGCCGAGCGGGGAGAAAGAGGCAAGCCCCCGTCCGGTTACATCACGGTCGAGGTGCAGCGACGCGGCCGGCAGATCGCCTTCTCTTGCCGAGACGACGGGCGGGGAGTGAACTTGAGCGAGGTGCGCCGGGAAGCGAAACGGCTCGGCCGCATTCAAGCCGAAGCCGCGAGCGAAGCGGAGCTTTTGGATCTACTGCTACGCGGCGGCATCAGTACGAGCCCACAAGTGAGCGAGGTGTCCGGCCGCGGGGTGGGGCTAGACCTCATCCGGGAAGCGCTCGCTAGCGTGGGGGGTTCGGTATCGCTCAGCAATCACCCGGGCGCAGGGACCGCTCTCACGATGAGCGTTCCCGCCTCATTGACCGCCCTTGAGGCCCTGTTGGTCGAGGCCGCGGGCGGGCTCCACTGCCTCCCGTTGAACGCGGTGGTGCGGGCTTTGCGCGTCGAAGACTCGGAGATCTCGCGCGGAGCCGAAGGCGCGTCGCTGCTATTCGGCAGCGAGGTGATTCCGTTCTGTCCCCTTTCGCGTCTGCTGCAATCGAAGAACGCGCAGTCAGAGCGAAAAACCTGGTCCGTGGTCGTCGTGCAACACGGCCAAGAACAGCTCGCGATTGGGGTGGATCGGCTGCTCGGCAGCGATGCCCTCGTAGCGCACGCCGTGCCGGAGTCCGCGGACGTCGACGCGACCGTCGCCGGGGTGAGCCTGGACGCCGACGGCAACCCCCGCCTGCTCCTGGACCCAGAGGGCCTGATCGCGGCCGCCCGGCGACTCCCGAGCAACCTCGTGAGCGAGGCTCCCCGGCGCCACGCCATCCTCGTCATCGACGACTCGCTCACGACCCGCATGCTCGAGCAAAGCATCTTGGAGTCGGCGGGCTACGAGGTAGAGCTCGCGACATCGGCCGAAGAAGGCCTCGAAAAAGCCGCGGCCCGCCGTTACGACTTGTTCCTCGTGGACGTTGAAATGCCTGGAATGGACGGCTTTGCCTTCGTCGAGCGGACCCGGGCGGACCCGCATCTCTCGACGACGCCGGCGGTGCTCGTCACTTCTCGCGTTTCGCCCGAGGACCTGGAGCGCGGGCGCGCGGCAGGCGCAGCCGGCCACATCGCCAAGGGTGAGTTCGATCAGGTCGACTTCCTCGACCGCATCGGCAGGCTGATGCGATGAGCACCAAGCGTCTGCGCGTGCTGGTCGTCGAGGACTCGCCCACCGTGCGCCGCCGGCTGTGCGACGCGCTGAGCCGCGATCCAGGCATCGAAATCATCGGTGAGGCTGGCGACGGTCAGCGCGCGATCGAGCTCTGCCAAGCGCAGCGGCCCGACGTCATGACGCTGGACATGATCTTGCCCATCATGACCGGCTTGTCGGCGACCGAGTACATCATGGCGCACTGCCCGACGCCGATTCTGATCGTGTCGGCTTCGACCAACCGCGGCGAGCTGTTCAAGACCTACGACGCGCTCGCGGCCGGCGCGGTGGACGTGCTGGAGAAGCCGCGCGGGGACGACAGCGACGAGGGCTGGGACGAGCGTTTCATCGCCGCCGTGCGCCTGGTCTCGAAGATCAAGGTCATCACCCACCCGCGGGCCCGGCTCGGTTTGTCGCGCGGCGGCAACGGCCCCCCCATCCCGCCTGCGATCCGCGCGCCGTCTTCGGTCCCTCCCCCATCCCTAGCAGGGGACCTGCCCATCTCCATCGTGGCCCTCGGCGCGTCTACCGGCGGACCAAGCGCCCTGGTCCGCGTGCTGCGCGACCTGCCGCGCGCGTTACCGCTCACGATCTTGCTGGTCCTGCACATCGACGAGCCGTTCGGCTCGGCCTTCGCGGAGTGGCTCAGCGATCAGACGCCCCACGCGGTTCGGTTCGCGGTCGGGGGTGAGCCGCTGGAGAGCAAAGCCTCGCGCGTGCTGATGGCGCAGCCGGGGCGCCACCTGGTCGTCGACGGACAGCGCCTGCATTTGACAGACGAAGCCGAGCGCCACTCGTGTCGCCCATCCATCGACGTGCTGTTCGAGTCGCTCGCCCGTAGCGCTGGACCGCGCAGCGCCGCGGCCCTCTTGACGGGCATGGGACGGGACGGCGCTTCGGGGCTACTTGCGCTGCGCGTCGCCGGTGCTCTCACCGTCGCGCAGAACGAGGAGAGCAGCGTCGTTTATGGCATGCCACGCGAAGCTGCCCTCATCGGCGCCGCTCGCCACGTGCTGCCGCTCACCGAGATCGGGAGCTTCCTGAGCGCGAGCGTCACGTCGCGCGGGCTGCGGCGGGTATGAGCCAGAAGACGCTCATCGTCGACGACAGCCTGACGGTCCGTATGGACCTGGACGAAGCTTTCCGAGACGCCGGGCTCCCGACCGTGTTGGCCGCGAACGCGGCTCAAATGCGAGACGTCATCACGCGTGATCCGGACGTCGCGCTCGTGATCTTGGACGTCGTGCTGCCGGACGCGGACGGTATCGACCTGCTGCGCGAGCTCAGAGCGCGCCCTGATTCGCCGCACATCCTGCTGCTCTCCACGGAAGCGGAGGTGGCCGACCGTATCCGTGGTCTCGAGACGGGCGCCGACGACTACGTCGGCAAGCCGTACGATGCGGGCTACGTCATCGCGCGGGCACGGGCCCTGCTCGGCGCGGCCGCGGGTTCGGTCCGGAGCACCATCCTCGTCGTGGACGACAGCCTGACCTTCCGCGAAGAGCTCAAGCGCTCTTTGGAAGCGGCCAACTACGTCGTGGCTACCGCCACGAACGGCGAAGAAGGGCTGAAGCTCGCGGCCGGGCTCCGCCCCGCCGCAATCTTGGTGGACAGCGTGATGCCCGGAATCGACGGCGCGACGCTCATCCGAAGGGTGCGCCTGGACGCCGCCCTGCGAGGCACGCCCTGCGTGCTGCTCACGGCCAGCGAGGGTCACGGCGCGGAGCTGCGCGCGCTGGACGCGGGCGCGGACGCCTTCGTGCGCAAAGACGACGCGGAGCTGATCCTGGCGCGCTTGCAGGCCGTGCTGCGGAGCACGAGTGCCGAACGCGCCCAGGCGGAAAGCCTGCTCGACCCCAAGCGCATCCTGGCCGTGGACGACAGCAGCACGTACCTGAACGAGCTTTCCGGCGTGCTCCGCGCCGAAGGCTACGAGGTCGTCGCGGCGCGATCCGGAGCCGCGGCGTTGGAGATGCTCGCCGCGCAGTCGGTGGATTGCATCTTGCTGGACTTGGTGATGCCGGACATGGACGGTATCGAGACCTGCCGGCGCATCAAGTCCTCGCCTATCGTGCGCGACATTCCGCTCATCATGCTCACCGCGCGCGAAGATCGCGCCGCCATGATCGAAGGCTTGAGCACGGGCGCCGACGATTTCATCGCCAAGTCCAACGAGTTCGAGGTACTCACGGCGCGGGTACGCGCGCAGCTCCGCCGCAAGCAGTTCGAGGACGAGCACCGCAGCATCCGCGAGCAGCTACTCCGCTCGGAGCTGGAGGCGACCGAAGCCCGAGCCGCGCGCGAGCTGGCGGAGACCCGCGCGCGCATGGTCGAAGCGCTGGAGGCCAAGAACTTGGAGCTTTCCTCGGCCTACGAAGAGCTGAAGCAGACGCAGTCGCGGCTGGTGCAGTCGGCGAAGCTGGCTTCGCTCGGCGAGCTCGTGGCCGGCGTGGCGCACGAAATCAACAACCCGCTCGCGTTCGCGATCAGCCATCTGCAGACCGCCCGCAATAGCGTGGCCGCGTTGACCAAGGAGGCACCGGCGCTGGACGAGTCCAAGCATTGGCTCAAAGCGCGGGACCGCATGGACGAGATGGCCGGCGGCCTCGACCGCATTCGCGAATTGGTCCTGAAGCTCCGCACGTTCTCTAGGCTGGACGAAGGCGAGCGCAAGGAGGTAAGCGTCCAGGAATGCTTGGACTCGGTGCTGACCATCCTGGCCCACCGGCTTCGCCATCGCATCGACGTCGACTTGGCTTTGTCCGAGCCCGCGAAGCTGGATTGCTACCCGAGCCTCCTCAACCAAGCTCTGCTCAACCTCATCGCCAACGCCGCCGATGCCATAGGAGACGGGGAACGCGTCGGCAAGATCACCATCCGCGGGGGCGCGTCGGGAGCGAGCTACCTGCTCCGGATCACGGACAACGGCTGCGGCATCCCGGAGACCCTCCGCGAGCGGGTGTTCGACCCGTTCTTCACCACGAAGGAGGTCGGTAAGGGGACGGGACTCGGCCTATCCATCACCTACTCGATCATCAAAAAGCACGGCGGAACGCTGGACCTACTGCCCGCGCCGGCTGGAGGAACCATCGCCGAGCTCCGCCTTCCCCTCGAAGGCCCTCCTGCCGAGGCGAGCCCAAGCTCTAGCTAGTACTAGCACTGCTGGCGGTGGAGTTGCTGAGCAGCGCGGCGCGTACGCGGTCCAACAGCGCGTCCGAAGTGAACGGCTTCTGAATGACGCGCTCCTCCGGATCCAAGAGCTCGCTCTGAGCTTGACTCAAGGCCGCGCCCGCGTAGCCGGTCATGTACAGCACGCGAAGGCCTGGGCGCCGCAGCGTGAGCTCGTCCGCGAGCTTTACGCCCGTCATCTCCGGCATGACGAGATCGGTCAGCAAAAGGTCCAAATGATCCCCGGTTTCGCTGATGGCGCGGGCCTCACTGGGGCGCGCGGGTAACGCGAGTTCGTTTGGGTGATGTGATCCAAGCTAGTCACCGGGAACACGATCGTGAATACCGTGCCGCGCCCGACCGAGCTCTCTACGGAGATCTGGCCGCCGTTTTGGGTGACGATGCCGTAGACCATCGAGAGGCCGAGGCCGGTGCCTTTGCCGACCTCTTTGGTCGTGAAAAACGGCTCGAAGATGCGCTTCATCGTCTCCGCATCCATACCCGTGCCGGTATCGGACACGGTGAGCACCACCGACTCGGTGTCCGGCAGCGCGGCCGCGTCGTTCGGGTCCAGCTGGCGCAGCTCGATGGACAGCGTGCCGCCCTCGGGCATGGCGTCGCGAGCGTTGACGCACAGATTGATCAGCACCTGCTCGAGCTGATTGCTGTCCGCCATGATCGGACTGACGTCGTCCAGGCGGGCGCGGAGCGAGATGTGCTCGCCGATCAAGCGGCGGAGCATCTTCTCCACGCTGCGCACGACGGAGCCGAGCTGAAGAGGCTCGGGGCGGGCAGCCTCGCGGCGGCTGAAAGCGAGCAGCTGCCGCGTGAGAGAAGCCGCGCGCTTGGCGGCCGTAACCATGTCGACCACGTCCTCACGTGCGATGTGACCGGCCAGCTCTTCGAGCGCCATCTCGCCGCTGCCCTCGATCACCGCGAGTAGGTTGTTGAAGTCGTGCGCGACGCCGCCCGCCAGCTGACCGACGGCTTCCATCTTCTGCGAGTGGACCAGCAGCTGCTCGAGGCTGCGCTTCTGCGTGACGTCTCGCAGGAGCGCGATGGCGCCCGTCACCTCGCCCTGATCATTGCGCAGCGGCGTGGCGACGATCGCGACGCGCGCCTCCGAAGCACCACCGTTCTTGATGATGGCTTCCATCTCGACCTTGCGAGCGCCATGCATGGCGCGCACGAGAGGATTCTCGGCGGCGGGGATAAGCGTGCGCCCGTCCGCCAAGTAGACGCCATACGCGCTCGCCCACTGCTCCGGCGGCACGTCTCGCGCCTGAGCGCCGAGCACACGCTGTGCCTCCGTGTTGAAGAGCAGCGTGCGCCCTCCGGAATCCACCACGATGACGCCCTCGCCGATGCCGTCCAAAATCGAGTTCAGGATGCGCGTCTGCTGGCGCAGGCGCTCCTCGCTCTTGCGAAGCGCTTCTTGCGTGCGCAGTCGCTCGGTCACGTTGCGCGAAATCGCGACGAGCCCGTCGATGCTCCCGTCGGGCGCGCGGATGGGGGCTTTGGACTCCGAGTACCACTCGGAGCCGCTCTTGGCCCGATACTCCCGCACGATGTCCAGCGAGGGCTGGCCCGCGTCCAGCAGCTGCTTTTCTTCGGACTCGATGCGAGCTGCGAGCTCCACGGGCAGGAGGCCGTCCGCCAACCTGCGCCCGATGAGCTCGTCCGGCACGCCGACGCCTAGGCTCTGCGCGAACGAGCGGTTCGCACGCTGGATGCGCAGGTCTCGGTCCTTGAAGAAGATGCCGTCCGGGCTGCTGTTCATCAAGTCCGACAGCAGCTGGCGCTCGTGAGCAATCTGCCGTGCGAGCCGGAAATGCTCCACGCCCTTGGCGACCTTGAAGCGCAAGTCCTCCGCGTTCCAGGGCTTGGTGACGTAGGCGAACACCTTCCCCTCGTTGATGGCGCGAATCACGGCGGGCAAGTCCGAGAAACCAGAGACCATGATGCCCACGGCGTTCGCCCCCGTCATCCGCGACAGGAGCTCGTCCCCGGTCATGCGCGGCATGCGTTGGTCGGTGACGACCACGGCAATGTTCGGGTCCTCCTCCATTGCCCGGAGAGCGTTCTCTGGGGAAGACGATTTCACGACCGTGAAGTCGTCGCTCAGCAAGTCTTCGAGAGCCACGAGGATCTGCGGCTCGTCGTCGACTACTAAAATGCGCTCTTTGGCTGCCCCGCCGTCCATGGCAAGTCCTTAGGTAGCGCGCCCCCCAAGGCCCATGGCGCCTCGGCGACGCGCGCAACGTTAGCCTTTGAAGCTATAGGCCAGGAGTAGCTAGGTCAAGCAAACCACCGCGAGGCCAATTGTCCCGGCAAATGTCTCGCCGCCCGTTCGGAGGAGCCTCACGGCACCGGCGGGAGCTTCATCCAAAAGTCCCAGATCCCGGGCGTGTGTCGATCGTCCCCACTGGTGTGGCCGCCTGCCGGCATGCAGTACACGACAGGAAACGCAGCCGGGCAGCCGGTGTACTGCTTACAGTCCACCCACTTGTCGTACTGCGTGGTCGCATTTCCGACGCAGCCATTACGTTTCAAAATCTCGTCGCGCGCACGCGCCGAGCCGGTGTCGTAACAGGTTTCCGCGCCGGGGAAGCCGCAGATGGTCTTGCCCTTCCAGCACCCCTGCGCCTCCGTGCCGCTACAACTGGTGTTGTCCTTGGTCTTGTGGACCGGGTTGGCGCCATCATCCTCACCGGTGATGAGCATGGCCGCGAACGGTACCGGGCTCGCCGTCGGTCGTTCTTCGCGAATTCCGCCCGCGCCAGCGCCCATAGCGCGCACTTTGCCGCCGCGCGCAAAGGACGTCGTGTACGCCATCCACGCGCCACTGCTGTAGCCGCCGATGAACACCTTGCCGAGGTCGACGCAGTAGTTCTCCGTGACGTGCTTGTACACCGCGTCCCAGTATGGGATTTCGTAAGTGTTGGCGCCTTCGTCGGCAAAGCACGCGCCCGCCCCTTCGGGGTAGACATAGCTGAGGCCCACCGCGATACCGTGGCCGATCGCGTCGTCCGGAATCAACTTGTCGCCGCCGGTTTTGCCGCTCGTGCCGTCCGTGTTGCCGCAGCCGCCGCCCTGAAACACTAGGGGGTACGGTTTTGCCGGCTCGTAGCCCGTGGGGAGACGAATCGCGAAGCTGCGGTGCGTGAAGGTGTAGGGAGCCTGGCCAGCGTACGGCTTGCGCTGAGTCAGCCAGTACGGATCCACCCCCGTCACATCGATGTCATGGGACGTGTATTTGCCCGGCTCGTCCACGCCGTTGGGCTTATTGCAGCCGGGGCTCGGTCCCTGGGGCGCGACGTAACCGCCACCACCCGCCGTCCCCTGACCGGCCGTGCCCATACCGCCCGTGCCGACTCCGCCGGTGCCTCCGCCGCCCGCGCTGATGCCGCCCGCGCCGCTTCCAGCCAAGCCAACCGTACCGGCGGCGCCACCCAGACCACTACCGTCGCCAGCCGTCGAGCTACCCGCGTTGCCGGTGCTCCCCCCGGCTCCGGCCGTGCCGCCGCTGGGCGGAAGCGAACCGGTTCCCGCCTGCGGAGCCGGACCTGTACCGTCGCCGTCGACGGTACAGCCTGCGACGGCGGCCACGGCGGCGCAGGCGAAGACACCGAGCGGAACTAGACGAAAACTCATGGACGGCCTCTCGAGAGATTGCACGGCCGCAAGCTCGACTTGCAGCGCGTGGAGTAAACGACGCCAGCGATCCCGATTCGAAGTGGTCTTCAGAGTGCGGACTTCAAGATCTTGCAGCCGGACGCCAGGTACACGCCCGCGGCGTCGGCGACGATCGACGTCACCTGCGGAAGGTTCCGCGCGACGCGGACCGAGTCCGCCGCCTCGAACGCCGATTTTTCGAAGCTCACGAGGGGCGGCATCGAACCTGTCTTCTGCTCCGTGAAGTAGGCGTTGGTGCCAAAAAGGGCAAAGGCGGTAATCGTGCCGCCGTCGATGGGCGTCGCGATACCCTTACCTGGATACTCGTTGTCCGCGTCCGGCATGATCGGCGCGCCTTGAAGGCCGTTGTTGATCCAGAACACCCGGGTGCCGTCCGTCTGCAGGCTGCGATGACCGAAGATGAGCCCGCCCTGGGATTGACCGATTTTGGCGTGCCCGGGACCGCGCTCTTCGACGTCGGTTCCTTCGCCGTCCCGACAGCTCATGGTCGTGTCGCAACGCTCGACGTTGAATGCTGACGCCGAGCCGTAAAGCACGACGCCGCCAGAGACCGCGAGGCCCTGCGGCTCGCCGTTGCTCGCCCCGAGGGCGACGCCCACGGCCGCTGGCGTGCCGTTGCTGGCCGTCACGGCGATCGATTTCACGTTCGTGCCCGTCGCGTAGTAGAGGGTCGTGCCAGACAAGGCGACGTCCTTGATCGCGGCCGTCTCGGTCACCATGGTCGCCGGTTCGCCGCCCGCGAGCGCGACGCGCTTGATGGTCATTCCCGCCGCCACGTAGGCGCTGGTCGCGTCGACAGTGAACGCAGTGCCGCCTGCCACCGTCCCCACTTTGGTCGGTGCGCCACCCGCGGGCAGCGCGATGGCATTGAGGTCACCGGTCATGGTGCTGAGCGCGTACAGCTTGGTCGGGGTGGCCACGAGCAGCAGCGTGCCGCAGCCGGCGAGCTCACCGAGCGTCTGAAGCTCGGGCGCGCAGAGGCCGGCCGAGCACGCGCTCGTCTCGCCGCATGCCTTGCCGCACATCCCGCAGTTGTCCGGGTCCTTCATCTCGCTGACGCACTTTGGAACTGCTTCGCAGAAGGTCGGCGCGTAAGCCGGACACGCGCACGTTCCGTCGGGCTGGGTGAGCTGATTGCCGGGACACTTCCCAGTGCCGCCCGCACCGGCCGTGGCGCCCGCGCTCCCGCCGATGCTGCCGCCCGCGCCCGCTGCAGCCGACCCCGCGGTCGCGACCCCACCCGTGCCCGCAGCAGCCGATGCTCCGGAAGCTCCCGAAGCTCCCGAAGGTGCAGGCGCAATGAGTGGATCCTCGGAGCCGCTGCAGGCGACTAGCGACGCGGAGACCCACAGACCGGTCGCAGCCGCCACGCGCACCGCGGCGCCGTGAACGCTCAATTTCATCCGATTTTTCATGTAGTTACGGGTCAGACCCAGTGAGCCAGCGTCATGACTGAATGTCCGGCGCGCGCCAGAAGTTTCGGGAAATCTAAAAATGCGACCGCGACGCCGGGACGGCTCGAACCTCGACCGAACCGGTACCTCGAGGCGCGGCCGGCGCCCGTCGGTGCTCTACGGGCGGTGCGCGCTATGCTGCGCGGTGTCCGTGGTCACCGTCACCCCAACTGCCCCCGACGTGGAAACGTGGGCCGAGCGCTACGTCCTCACCACCGAGCTCCACGTGAAGCTCGCGCCGCCCCCTCCACCGAAGCAGTTCAGAACCGAGGCCGCTCCGCTCTGGCTCACGGCCCCGGGTCGCCCTCCTGAGCTCCGCCCGGCGCGGCGCGGAGAGCGCACGCCCAAGCAAGAAGCCTTGGAGACTCCGCACTACCGCGCGCGCACGTTGCATGCGTTCCTGCACCACGAGCTGCAAGCCGCGGAGCTGATGTGCTGGGCGCTGCTCGCCTTCAGCAATGCTGAGCTGGAGTTTCGCCGCGGTCTGCTCGCCATCTGCCTCGACGAGATCCGCCACATGGGCATGTACGCCAAGCACATCCGAGCCCTCGGCAGCGAGGTCGGGGACTTCGGCGTGCGCGACTGGTTTTGGAAACGCGTGCCGAGCTGCCGAAGCAAGCTCGAGTTCGTGGCCGTCATGGGCATGGGCTTGGAAGCCGCAAACCTCGAGTACGCGCCGAGCTTCGCCGAGCGTTTCCGACTCGCGGGCGATGAAGCCGGAGCCCAAATTCAGGAGCGAATCGCGGCCGAGGAGGTCGCCCACGTCGGATTTGCGACGCGCTGGTTCACGCGGTGGACGGGAGGTTGCGACTTCTCGACTTGGGCGGAGCAATTGCCTGCGCCGCTCTCGCCGTGGGTCATGCACGGACGCCCCATCGCGGAGGACGCGCGCAGACGCGCCGGTATGCCGGACGACTTCGTGGCGCAGCTGCGCGCCTACGTGCCCGAGCCGAAAGGTCGCGCCGAAGCGCGCGCCGAGCCGGCGTGATGCCGAGCTACGCCTGGGTATTCAACCTGGACGCCGAGCTCGAGCTTTCCCGAGGGCGCCCCGGCTACGTGCCGCAACAGAAGCTCGTGGCGCAGCTCGCGGAGCATGGACGAAGCTCACGGCGCCTGCTCGGACCGAAGGACGTGGAGCTCGGCCCAGCCTCCGTGCCAGGGGGATTCATCGGGCGGGCGTGGTGCCCGACGCCGCTCGCGCTTTCCGCCTTGCGGAGAGCGAACCTCGAGCCCGAGCCGCACCCGGACGCGTCGGCGCTGCGCCGCGTGAACCACCGGGAATTCGCCCATCGGCTCGGCGGAGGTTTGCCCGAGCAAGCCTACGTGACGAGCGCCGACGCGCTCTCGGCGGTGGTCGGCGACTACGCACGTCATTGGCTAGTGAAGCGGCCCCTAGGATTTGCGGGGCGCGGGCAATTGCGAATCATCGGGCCGCTCACGGAAAAGCAATGGACGTGGGTCAACGCGTCCCTGGCGCGCGACGGGCTCTTGGTGGAGCCTTTGGTGCGGCCAAGCTTCGAAGTCAGCCTCCACGGCTTCGTCTGGCGCGACGGCCGCTATGAAGCAGGGCGAGTTTGCGCCCAAGACGTCAGCCCGCGGGGTACGTTCCGCGGAGTGCGCCTCGCGGAGCCAGGGGAGCTCCTTCGAGCCGAGGCCGATGCGCTGTACGAACGCGCCGACGTGGTCGCGCGCGCGCTGTACGCGGCAGGCTACTTCGGGCCGTTCGGCATCGACGGCTATCGCTACGAAGCGGGCTTCTGTGCGCTCGGCGAAATAAACGCGCGCTACACCCTGAGCTTCAGCACCGGCTTCCCTCGCGCCACGAGCGAGCTGGTCCTCTAGCTCCCGGACGCGCCTCGTTTGGGAGGCCGGGGTTACGGGCAGCCCAGCGGGTCTGCCCCCCAGCGCCACTCAGGACGTGCGCGTCTTGAGCTTGTCCACCGCGTGAACCGGCGCCAGGTCGCCCTTCATGAGGTGGGCGATGGCGGAGTACACCAGCCGCTGGCTTTCCAGCATGCCCAAGCCCGCAAACTTGGGCGACACGACGTCGATGGAGAAGTGGCCGCCGCCGCCGCTCACCTCGGCCTTGCTGTTTTCGATGCTGGACTCGATGGCCTCGCGCAGCGCTTGCACGACGTCACCCTGGAAATTCGTGGGATGTGAAGACATGGCTCAGTACCGGGGAACGGAGGGGTCGACGGCGAGCGACCACGCGTCGATCCCGCCCTTGAGATTGTAAACCTTGCGAAAGCCCTCTTGCACGACGGACTGCGCGACGCCGCGGCTCCGCATGCCGTGGTGGCAGTAAAATGCGATCGGCGTGCTCTTGTCCAGCGCCTTGAGGTAGTCCACCGCCTCGTCGTTCAAGAGCTTGCCGGCTGCGATCCGCGCGATGCTCGCTTCGCTTTCGGGCCGCACGTCGAAGAGCTGCAGCTCCCCGCGGTCGAGCATTCCCTTTGCGTCTTGGACCGACAGCTCCACGACCTGGGCGGGTTGATTCGGGTTCTCGATCTTGAAGCCAGCGTTCGGGCCGTCCAAGTAGCCGATGTGGACGCCTTGCGCGCGCGCCACACTGGAGCGAGGAACGTACAGCTTGAGACCGCCCAGATCGGTCTCTACGTCCCCCCGCTCTATCGGTCCGAAGAACAAGTCATGCTCGAAGCTTTGACTCACCTGGAGGTGCAAGGCGTCCGGATCGCCAGGCGTGAGCGCGGCTTTGAACGCGGCGACCGCCTCTGGGCTCGCGGTGACGCGAGGCGGCGCGAGCGGCGGCGCTTCCGCCCCCAGCAGCTGCTCCAGCTCTCCGCTCTGCTTCATGTCCCGCACGATGTCGCAGCCGCCGACGAACTTACCGTCGATGTAGAGCTGCGGGATCGTGGGCCACTCCGAGTACTCCTTGATGCCGTCGCGCAGCTCCGCGGAGGAGAGCACGTCCAACGTCTGGTACTCGGGCACGAGCTCGTCCAAAATCTGCACCACCTGGGCGGAAAACCCGCACTGCGGCGCGCGGCGCGTCCCCTTCATGAACAAAACGACGCGATCACTCGCGAGGTAGCTCTCGATCTTCTGTCGTACCGAATCGCTCAGCGCCATGGCTGGGCTTACATAGCGCAGAAGCGCGGGCCCCACTAGTGCGGCGCCCCAAAAGTAACGTTCGCACTGGACCTGTTCTGGGGACGGGCGATTCGTCGGCTGCGCTCTAGGCATCCGCGAAGCGGTCGAGGGGCAAACTGGCGCACCAGCGGCTTCGGGGACGCCGCACTGGCCCGAGCGCGTCCGGCGGGGCATGCTGGCTTTCGTGCCGCTTTTGGACGCGACTCAGAGCGTAGCGCTACTCGGTCCAACCAACACTGGCAAGACGCACCGGGCCGTGGAGCGCATGCTCGAGCATGGAAGCGGGATGATCGGCCTGCCGCTCCGGCTGCTCGCCCGTGAGGTGTACGACCGCGTCAGCGCGCGCGTGGGCGAAGACCGCGTCGCGTTGGTCACGGGCGAAGAGAAGCGGGTCCCGCGGCGCCCCGACTATTGGGTCTGCACGACCGAGGCGATGCCGCTCACGCAAGAGGTGGATTTCTTAGCGGTGGACGAGGTGCAGCTCGCCACGCACGACGAGCGCGGCCACGTGTTCACGGATCGGCTGCTCCACGCGCGCGGGAGGGTCGAAAGTTGGTTCATGGGCTCGAGCGCGATGCGTAGCTTGATGGAACGGCTGGTGCCCGCCGCCAAGCATCAAGAGCACCCGCGCCTGTCGCGGCTATCGTTCGCGGGTAGTAGCAAGCTGCAAAAGCTCCCGCCTCGCAGCGCCGTCGTCGCGTTCTCGGTTCCGGAGCTGTACCAGCTCGCGGGCAGGCTCCGCGCGCTGCGCGGCGGCGCCGCCGTCGTCCTCGGCGCACTTTCGCCACGGGCCCGGAACGCACAAGTCGCCATGTTCCAAGCCGGCGAGGTCGACTACTTGGTGGCCACCGACGCGATCGGCATGGGGCTCAACTTAGACGTGAGCCACGTCGCGTTTGCGTCGTTGCGCAAGTTCGACGGCCATCATGCGCGAGCGCTTTCCGATCCCGAGCTTTCGCAGATTGCGGGGCGCGCGGGTCGGTACCTGCGCGACGGCAGCTTTGGCACCCTCTCCCCCGCCGAGCTACCGCACGAGGTCGCAGAGCGCATCGAGCAACATTACTTCGAGCCGATCAAGCGCGTTCGGTACCGCAACAGCGCGCTGGACTTCACGTCGACGGACGCCCTTCTGAATGCGCTCACCGCGCCGCCCCCCGCCTCGCATTTGGCTCCCGTCGCGAGCGCGCTAGATCTTTCGTCCTTGCGGGCGCTGCTCGCGGACGCCGAGGTCGCCGCCCGCGCACGCCGGGGCGAGCCTCTCGAGCTATTGTGGCGCGTCTGCGAGGTGCCGGACTTTCGACACATCCTGTTCGAGGTGCACGTGCAGCTGCTGCGGGAGCTGTACTTGGCGCTCAGCGAGGGGCCGCTTCGCGACGACTTCATGGCCCGCCAAACGCGAGACTTTCACGACCACCACGGAGACGTCGACGCCCTGCTGGCGCGCACCGCGCGGCTCCGCACCTGGGCGTTCGTCGCGCACCGGGCGGGCTGGGTGAAGAACGCCGGGCACTGGCGCGAAAAGCTGGCGACGCTAGAAGACGGCTTGAGCGACGCGCTGCACACCGGGCTGGTGGATAGCTTCGTCGAACGCCGCTCTCGGGGCCGCCCCGCGCCCAAGCACAAGCTACAGACGGCCGCGCCGCCGGAGCCCGATCCGAGGTTCGATCCTCATCATCCCTTTGCCCGGCTTCTACACTTGCGCGCGCACGTCCACGAGCCGGTGCCAGAGCCTGACGCACCGTCAACCTGGGAGGAGCTCGTGGACGCGCCGCACGAGCGATTCGCGCTGAACGAAGCGGGCGTCATTCACGTGGGCTCGCTCGCGCTGGCGCGGTTGTCGCGCGGCGCTTCGCTCACGCAGCCGGAAGTTCGACTCTTGGACCTCGACGACATTCCGGCCGGGGTTCGTAGCCAGCTGCAGCGGCGGCTGCTGGCCTTCGCGCGGGATACCACGGGGCGCTTGCTCGCCTCCCTGCAGTCGCTGCGGCATTCGGGGCGCTCACCACTGCGCGCTATCGCCTACCAGCTGGAGCAAGGCCTCGGCAGCGCGCGCCGCCACGCGCTCGCCTCCACCCTGAGCGCTCTGGCGGAGGATGACCGCCAAGTCCTCAACGCGAGCGTCGTCGAGCCCGGGCGCCTCGCCGTCTACGTGCCGGAGCTGCTCGAGCCCGACGCGCTAAGCCTAAGGCTCACTCTGGTGCGCGCCTTCGAGCCAACCACGAAGCTGCCGCCAGTAGGCCGCGCCACCTTCGACCCGCAGCACCTTTCGGAGCAGACGTGGTTGGCCCTCGGCTACGTCGTGCTCGGGCGCCGTGCGTTTCGACTGGATTTGGCCGAGCGCGTCGCGGCGTTGTTCGCCGAGGGTGCGCCGGAACAGAAGGCGTTGGCGTGCTTGTCCCTGCCCAAGCGGGAGTGGCCGGACGCGAGCCGTACGTTCAAATCCGCGCTCTCCACTGCGTAAAGCCGCAGCCCCAGGCGCTATGTGACCGCCCCCCCCTGGCGACTATCTTGACCTCGCCCTAGACGAAGGCATGGGTTCGGCGGAGCTTCTGCAGCGACTTTCTCGCACGCTCATGCTCGGCGCTCTGCTCGAGGACGTGCGGCACCTCTTCGGCGCCTACGAGCTTCTGGATCATTGGCAACAGGGCGAATTCCATCATGACGTGGTGCTGCGCATCCCCGGCGCGCGAGAGCGCCTCGGCGCGGAGGTGCTGGTAGTAGCCACGAATTGCAACGGCGGCGTCAAAGAGGTGCTCGCTTTCGCGCAGGTTCCCAGTCGGCACGCACTGTGGCACCACCGCTGCCCCGCCAACGAGGACTTTTCCGGAGAATTGCCCACGCTGCTCGGCGTTGCCGTCACGGAGCACTGGTTCGACCCCTGCGAGCTTCTTACGATGGAAGCCAGGAGCGAGTACCGGGCGGAGTTCCGTGAGCGACAATGCGGTGGCGGTTGGGTCCCGCGAAAGTAAGCGCCGCGCAGCCGCTTGGTAGGCGTCCGAGCCGAGCGACCGAAGGCGGCGCGGTGGAGCGCGCCGCCTTCTAGCCAGTGGGCACGAGCCCGGGCGCCGCACTTAGCTCAGTTGTAGCGCCAGCGACGGCGCGTGCCGCCCGATACGAGGTGCACCAACGCGACGAAAAGTGAAGCGCCGATGATCGACCACAGGATCGGAAAGGCACGGCCTTCCACCGACACCATCAGCAGCTCAGGAAGCCGTAGGTAGCCGGCCATGAATGTGCCCAGCAGCGCGCCCACGAAGCCGACCGCGATAGACACGAAGAAGCCACCGCCCGTGCCACCACCGATGGCTCGACCGATCGCGCCGCAGATACCCGCGATCACCAACAAGATGAGCAGGCCAGTGAGGGTGATAGTCATGGCCTGCTTTTGTGCAAGCGACGCGCCAGCGCTCATTCACCGGCGGAATGCGGCTCTTCAGCGCGTGAGCCGCCCCGCCGCGAGTCAGGATGCCTCAGCGGGCGGAACCTCCTCGCCCGGAAGCACACGGGGGTAGAACCAACCCGCGACCGCGCTCACCCAGCCCGCCCCGGCCAGCATGCCGCCGATCACGTCCGACGGAAAGTGTACGCCGAAGTAAACGCGGGACGCGGAAACGCCCAGCACCACCAACGCGGTGAAGCACACTAGAAATGCGAGCCACAAGCCGCGAGCGCCCGCCACCTTGGCCACCACCACCAGCGCGAACAGCACCGTGGTCGTCGCGAGCGCGTGCCCGCTCGGAAACGAGAAGGAGCGAGGAGTGTGAACCAGGTACAGCTCGTCCACGCCGGGCCGGGCGCGAGCAAACGCCAACTTGAGCAGGGCGTTGAGCACCACAGTGCCGGCTCCGACCGTGCTCAGGAAGACGGCCTCGCGCGGGCGGCGGAACGCGAGCAGCAGCCCCGCGCTCAACACGACCAACACGAAGAGCGACTCCCCTTCCCCGAAGCGCGTGAGGGTGAGCATGACCGAGTCCGACCGCCCTCTGAGCCCGGCCACGGCCTGCGCGACCGCGCTGTCGAATGGTCCGAGCTCGCGGTCGCGCATCTCCTCGGCCCAATGAGCGAAGAACAGCGAAGAACCGACCGCTAGAGGAAGGCTCCAGCGGTGCCGCGCCGCAAACCGCAGCAGCGCGCGCGGCCAGGTCGAGGGGGCGCTTGTCACGGCTACGTCCTAGCAAATGCTGCACCGCATGCGAGCGCTGAGCCTCCGCGAGGATCAGGCAGGCAGACGCGCCACGACCTGCTCCGAAACGTCCCAGAGCCTTTCGGCGAGCCGAGCATCGTTCGCGTCGGCCCGCGGCTCGGCCACGTTACAGTGAGAAAAGTACTGGCCGGAGACGCCAGCGAGCGACGGGCTCACCGTGACGTGTACCTGCGTAGCCGCCCCTTGCGGCACGCTCTTCAACGCCAAAGGGCTGATGAGCGACATGGCGGCGGCCACGATTGGAGCCTGGTGACGCTGCAAATTCGTGACGATGACCCCGGGGTGCACGGCGTTAGCGGTACGACGCGTGCCGCTGAAGCGCCGGGCCAGCTGCTTGGCGAACAGCAAGTTGGCCATCTTGCTTTGACCGTAGGCGCGCCAAGCGCTGTAGCCTCGGGCGCCGTCCAAGTTGTCCAGCTCGACGCCCTCGGTGGGCGCCCGGCGGTGCATGTCGCTGCTGAGCACGACCACGCGCGCGTCTTCCGAAAGTTGCTCGAGCAGGCTCGTCACCAACAAGAAGTGCCCGATGTGGGCATGCTGGGACCGCTCAACGCGGCGGCTACTTGCTGCGCCTTGGGAAGCGAGCGCGCGGCCGCGAGAACCCGAGCGCCGCGCAATGAAAGCACCCGCGCCGTCTCCAGGCCGAGGCCGGAGTTGCAGCCCGTGACCAGCACGTTCCTACCGGCGAGAGAGACGCCCTCGCTCACCTGCTCGGCCGTGGACCCATAGCCGAATCCGCTCGGACCCTTAGAAGCAAAATATTCGTAGAGAGACACGCACGGTACTTAAGCCGCCGCTCCCGAAGCGCCAGTCTGCAAGTGAACGGTGCGCGTCGGAAACGCGATGCGCGTCCCTGCTTTCTCCACGATGTGAAGAAATGTTAGGAGCAGCTCCTGACGAATGAGCGAGAATTCGTCGGCGTCTCGCGTCGCGAAGAAGCAGACGACCTCCACGTTCAGCGAGGAAGCCGCGAGCTCGATGAAACGAACGCTCAAGCCGTCCGGATGCAGCTGGGGGTGCTCGCGCAGCACCCGTTCGAGCTCC
>JAQSWN010000021.1:57092-129315 GCA_029266615.1 Polyangiaceae bacterium | reverse complement strand
ACGCCGCACCGCTCGCGGTCGTGAGCTGGTGAGCCACTCGTTCTGTCAGCAAACCCGTTCGTCGGTCTAGCCTTCCCGGGCGCGTTGCCGCAGGATCGACGAATGTCCTTTCGCAGCATCCTGGTCCCCGTCGACTATTCGGAACCTTCGCGTCGCGCGCTGGAGCTCGCCCTCTCTTTGGACCCCGAAGCGCAAGTCAGCGTGGTGCACGTCTGGGATCGTCCGAGCTACGTCGGTGAGCAAATCGTGACTCATGCGGACGGCTCGCGACGCTCCCTCTCCGAGCTGATTCGCGACAACGCGGAGCGAGAGATGACCGAGTTCTTGGCGCAAGTGAAGGCGCCCCCTGGAAAGACCTACGAGCACCGCTTGATTAGCGGCGAGCCCGTCACCGCGATTCTCGCGGAGGCGAGCCACCCTGGTTACGACCTGCTCGTCGTCGGCACCAACGGTCGGTCGGGGATGACCAAGCTGCTACTCGGCAGCGTGACCGAGAAGCTCATTCGTTTGTCACCGATCCCCGTGCTCACGGTGCCTCCGCCGCGCTGATTCAAAAGCCGGGCGTTCTAATGGGGGAGACGAAGGGGCCCTGGCGCGGGGTGCTGCTGGACGTGGGCTTTGCGCTGGGCAGGGGGCCCGTGCGCCTTCCACCAGGCTTGATGGTCGTGGCGCTCGGCACGGCCGCGACACCGCTCGCCACCGGCTCGACGCTGGCGACTGGAACCGGCGGCACAACGACGGACGACGACGGGGGAAGGGCGGGCTCGCTGGCAGCCGTGACGCTCGGGGTCGTGGGCGCCGCGACCGCGATCGTCGGTTGTTGTCGATCGCGCCCGAAGGCAAAGCTCAGGAGCGCCACGACGACCAGCAGCGCGCCGAACCCAACGTAAAGAAAGACGCTCCGGCTGCGCGTGCGTCCGAACGAAGGCGGCGGCTCCGTCGACGACGCGCCCGGAAGCGAGCGGCCGTCGGCGCTCGGGGTCATCTCCCGCCCGATGCCCTCCATCACCGTCGCGGCCTCGTCTCCTCCCCCTTCATTCAGCTGCAGCTGCGGGGCCGAACGCGACATCTCACGCCGATCGGCTTGCTCTAGCGCCAGCCTCCAGTCGGTCCGGCACCAACCGACGGATGAACTCCGACACTTCCTCGTCGGTGCTCTCGCGCATCGCGCTCGGCAGGGCACGTTGCAAACCGATGAGCATGTCGTTCGCGGACGGGTAGCGCTTCGCCGGATCTTTGGCGAGTGCCTGCATCGCCACCGCTTCCAGCCCCGGCGGGTATCCGGGCACGAGCACGGACGGCAAAATCGCGGGCTCGTCCGAGCTGATGCGCGCGATGGTCTGAGCCTGATCGTCCCCCCGGAACGGGTGCTTTCCGGTGGTCATCATGTAAAGCAAGATGCCCATCGCGAACACGTCCGTGCGGCGATCGATCTTTTCGCCCCGCAGCTGCTCCGGCGACATGTAGGCGATCTTGCCCTTCAGCTGGCCCGCCTCCGTCTGGGTATCCAGGCGAGCGGTGGCTTTGGCGACGCCAAAATCCACGACTTTGACCACACCGTCGTAAGTGACGAGCACGTTCTGCGGCGACACATCACGGTGCACGAGACCCACGAGCACTCCGTCTGGCTCGCGCAGCTCATGCGCCGCGTGCAGACCTCGGCACGTCTGGGTGGCAATGTGCACCGCGATTGGAAGCGGGATTCCGCCGCGCGTGGCGGCGTACTTCATGATGATGCTGAGCGCCTCTCCGCTCACCCACTCCATGACGAGGTACAGGATTCGGTCCTGCTCCCCGAGATCCATGATTTCGATGACGTGCGGATGCCGCACCTGGGAAGCCAGGCTCGCCTCGTCGAGAAACATCCGCTCGAAGCTGGGATCGTCGACGAGCCCAGGCAGCATGGTCTTGATGGCGACCAGCTTCTGAAAGCCGCGCGTGCCTTTCAAACGCGCAGCCCACACGCTCGCCATTCCGCCCCGTGCCACTGGCATGAGCAGCTCGTAGCGACCGAGCACCTGCCCGGGCGAGACGTCATCCAACATGATGGACAGCGCAAAGCTTATCACCGGCACGCGCTTTGCGATCGAGCGCTTCCGATGGGCCCGGCGGCCTAGTCAGACACCCACCTACAGTGTGGGTTAGTGGGTGGTAGCTGAAAGACCTGCATGAAGCTCGACGCGCCCTTCGGCGCTCGCCCGCAGCGCTAGCACTTCTCCCGTAGAAGCGCCGGATGCAACGATGGGCGAGCACGTCGTCAGGATCCACTGCACCGACGGTAGCGCGGCTCGGAGCGCGGCGGGCAGTTTCAGTGCTACCGCTACGTCTTGGTGGAGGTCGACCTCGTCGATGAGCACCACGCCTTCGGAGATGCGCGGATCCCGGTCGGGATAGGCGGCCCAAAGCGTGCGTACGGCGAGCGCCCCAAAAGCGGTCAAGTGGCGCACGCGGGTCGGCAGGCCGTCGAACGGGACGCGCGCTCCCTCGCGAGACCGGAACATCGGCTCCCAGCTCACCGCGTCCAAACCTTCATAAGTGAAGCCGGTGAGGAGCACCAGGTGATTGACGACCTTGAGCATCGCCGGGCCGAGCGTATCGAGCCGGACGTCGCCCTCGACCGGGCGTCGCTCGACGAGCGCCGTACCTATCTCTGCGTAGGCGAGGGCTTGCTTCGTTTCGCGCGCCAAGTCCGAGCGCGTCGCGTCGTCCAAACCCGCCGGCTGCTTCACGTCGTAGCGCGCCACGCCACGACTCGGCGCGGAGATAGCGATCGGCTGACGCGAGAACCAGCGCGTCGCCGCGATCGACAAGAAAGCAAAGCCACCCTCGCTCGCGACACGGTCGAACAACGCTTGCTCGCGCCGCCGTGTCAGCTCCACGTCTTCGGGACCGGTGAGCTTGACGTTCGGGCTCGCGACTCTGAGCGCGTGCGGTCGCTCGGGATCGTCCTGCCCGAGCTGCCAGTCGGCGGCGACCCAAGCGCTAGGAACGCCGTCCGCTGCCCGCACTTGGTCGGGGCGCGGTTGTTGAACGGTGGCGTGTCCGGGCCGCGAGGTGCCGATGGCGGCCAGCAGGCTCGTTTTGCCGACGCCGCCCCCGCCCTGAATCACGATCACGCGACGCGGCTGGTCCTGCTCGTCCGTGAACGAAAGCTCCAGGTGGTCGAAGGGACCGACGCCGTGCAGCTCTGCTCGCAGCAGGTACATGGCGCGAAAGCTTAGCGCGTCAACGCGCCGATTCGGCGCGCTTCTTCAGCGCCTGGTTCATGTAGACCGCGCCGCGGGCCGCCTGCGTCAGTCCCTTACCCGCAAACCGGAGCAAAAATCCGGAAAAATCCTGCCCCTGAAGCACGCGCGTCACGCCGGGGCGCGGCTCGCTGAGGGTGAAGGACTGCTCGAGCTGCAAGAGAGATGACGACCAAAATCGCCCCACCCAGCGCAGCGCCTCGTTCGGCGTGATGTGAGTCACGTCGGCTTGGAGCTCGTAGGCGCTTCCCTCCGGGAGGCTGAGGCCGAGCCGTAGCTTCTGGCCCACGAGCAGCTCGCCCGACACCTCCGTCAGGTAAGGGTTCCACTCCTGGTAGTGAGCGAAGTCCGTGAGCACGCCGTACACGTGCGAAGCCGGGGCGTGGATCTCGACCTCGCTGCGCAGCTCTGTCTTGGGCATGCTCGGTTTGGACTACTTGCCGGAAAAGGGCTTGGGCTCGCGGCGCTTTTTGACCGCGGCCATGGCGTCGTCTATCGCCTTCGGTTCTTCCCGCAAGCAGGGGTAGCAGTCGAGTCGCTTGTTGGGTCCGCAGCCGAACTTGCGCGCCAGCTTGGCCAGGAGTGCCAGTGAGCGCCGATCGCCGTGCTCGACCACCTTCGGGAGCAGGTCCCGGTTCTGCTCGCAGGTCTCGGCGATGCGCAGGTCCAGGGCGACGCTCAGCTCTGGAGAGGCTTTCGCGCGCACCTCCTTGCTGAACACGAGCGAGCGCGCCAGCTCGGTCGCGCTGTTGCGCGCCACGGTTCCGGTCCAAAGCTCGTACAGCAAATCCGCGCTCAGCGGCCCCGGAGTCTCGGCCATCGCGCTCAGCGCGTCCGGCGCGGTGAGCGGATCTTCAGCTGCGCGTCGCAGCTCGGCGAGCGTCGCCACATCCTTGAACAAGCCGGGATCTCGCGACAGTTTTTGGCGGAGCGCGGCGAAGCGAGCCACCTCGCGCTGACGACGTGAGGACGCGAGCGCCAAGGCTTCGTCTTTCGTGAGCTCTTCGGCCCGGCGCGCTTCCAGTGCTTCCGTGTCGATTGAGCTTGCGGGCAGCGCGGGCGCGGCGGTGGCGGTCGGCGCGTCCATGGGCGCTTCCGGGGCGGAGGGCAGGGCGCTTGGCGTCGGTGGGAGCGGAGCCATGACCGCGCTCCCGCTCGGAGCGGTGACGGCCGCGACGCTCGAGTCCGCCGTGCCGATCGCCGCGGCTGCGAAGGCGGAGCCCAAAGCGAGCAACACGACCATCGGCGTCAGCAGGCTCCAAAGCGGCACCTCGCCGCCCGCGAAGCGCACGCGCTGCGCGAGCGCGCTCAGCAGGGAAGGTGCAGGCGGCAACTGCGACGGCGATTGAGAGAACGCCGGCATCGGCGCGGGAGCGAACGCCGGCATCGGCGCGGGAGCGAACGCCGGCATCGGCGCGGGAGCGAACGCCGGTAGCGGCGCGGCAGCGGCAACCGGTGGAGGCGCTGGCAGCGGCGCCGAATGCGCTACGGGACGGCTCGCGGGCTTGGGCAGCGGCGGGTCGCTCGGCGGCAGGACGTCCCCGAGACTCACGACCTCGGTCGGCTCGGCGGGCTCGGAGTCGCTTGCCCGCAGTGACGGATAGACCGGCAAGCGCGGCTCCGTGTCGGGCGCTGAAGCGCCCCGAAAGCTGGGCAGCGGCGCGTCGGACTTCGCCTGGGGGGGCTTGGCCAGCGGCGGTGGCGGCGGGAGAGAAGGCGGGGGACGCGAAGCACGCGCCGGTGGTGGAGGAGGAAGCGGCGGCGCGTGGGAGTCGATGAGCGAGCGCCTTTGCATCGCCCGGAGGCGGGCTTGAATGTCCGTATCCACGCGCGTGACCGCCGGCGCTTGCGACGACGGATCGTCGTAGCTCGGCAGGCGACGTGTAGAGGGATCCTCGGGCTCGAGCGTGTCCGTGGCGGGCGGCGCAACGGACCAACCAGAGTCTACCAAGGACGCTCGGATGTCTTTGGGGTCGGGGCCCCGACGGCTCATAACCGAGTCAGGCTAGCACGGCATTGCCCAACGCTGACGCGCCTTCGAATGCTTGCCATACCCTCAGGATGATGTGGGCACGACGCCTTCATAGGCGCGGCGATCCGAAAGCCCGACCTCGGGTTCGGGCCGCGGCTCCGTCAGCTCCGGTCCGCGCAAGATGGCTTCCGCATCCTGCGGCACGCGACGGATGACATGGTCGTGACCCACGCAGGCGAGGGTCGTGTATCCTTCAGCCACCAGCTCTTCGCCTCCGTTGCCGAGCTCCGGCCGAAGGAGCCGGTAGTCGAAGCGCATCTGCACGCGCTGCAAGTCGGCGAGGCGTGTCTCGATGCAGAGCAGCTCGTCGAACCGGGCGGTCCGCCGGTAGCGGACGTGCGCCTCCACCACGGGGAGGTGAATCCCGAGCTGGGTCCACGAGTGGTAGTCGAGCCCTCGACGGCGCATATACTCCACGCGTCCCACCTCGAAGTAGGAGATGTAGGTACCGTGATGGACGATGCCCATCAGGTCGGTTTCTCCGAAGCGGACCCGTACCGTATGACGGGAGACGCAGTGCTTAGGGAGATCGCCTTTCAAGAGGCGCGGGAAATTACATAAACCGCGCGGGTATTCGCAAGCCCCGCCTGAGCCGAGCACCACAATGCCGCGTATTTGTCGCGAATTTGGCGGACGAATTCCGCGCTAAGCTGCGCCCTCGATGCTCAGATCCTTGTGGATTCGGGACGGCGAGCCGTCCGAGTGGGTTCTTGGTGAGTCCTCGCCGAGAGCTCCTCAGCCCGGGGAGCGGCTGTGGGTGGACGTCGCCACGCCGACTCGAGCGGAGCTCGCGCTGCTTTGCGAACGCTTCGATTTGCACCCCGTCGCGATAGATTCCTGCCTCCAGGTCGACCAGCGGCCGAAGCTGGAGGAGTACCGCAGCCAACTGTTCTTGGTCCTCCACAAGCTGGTCGTGCCGAGCGCGCCGAGCGAAGCGCTGAGCAGCGTGGAGCTCCACGCGTTCATCGGGGACGGATACCTGATCACGATTCAGGACGCGGAGCTACCGGAGGTGGCGACCGTGCGGGCTCGCATGCTGAACGAGCCGGCGCTCCGCGAGCGCAGCATGGTGTACGCCTACTACATGGTCTGCGAGCGCCTCTCGCACTTCAACTTCGACGCCCTGGACACGTTGTTCGAGACCATCGAGGACATCGAAGACACGGTGCTGAAGCAAGCCGACGACGACGCGCTGCCGGAGCTCTTCGCGGCCAAGCGCCGCCTGGCCGCGGCGCGTCGGTTGATCGTTCCCCAGCGCGAGGTCATGTCGCTACTCTTGGAGTCGGGCACCGCGTTCATCGACGAGCGCGCGCGGCCCTACTTCCGGCGCGTGCTGGACATGCTCATGCGCATGGCCGAAGCGATCGACACCCAGAGAGAAATTCTGAGCAACGTGCTCGACGCACACCTATCGCTCGTGTCGAATCGGACGAACGCGATCATGAAGAGCCTCACGTTGCTGAGCGCTATCTTCTTGCCGCTCAGCTTCGTCACCGGCTTCTTCGGTCAAAACTTCACCCACCTACCGTTCGACAACGTTGCGTTGATGTGGGGCGGCTTGGCAATCTGCCTGCTCGTGCCGGCGGGCATGCTCTTGTGGTTCAGGAGCCGAAAGTGGCTCTGAGGGCGGCTAGAACTTGCCCAGCAGCTGCGCGCCGCCCGGTGCTGGCGCCAGCGCGACCGAGGGTTCGGAGCTGGGGCCGCTCGTCAGCACCAAGACCAGTCCGCCCGCGACTGCTGCCACCCCGACCGCGAGGGTGACGTTCGCGACCGTCGTGTACATCTTGCCCGCGTCGATGTCCGACTGCGAGGACGGCTGGCATTGACGCTCGGGGCACGCTTTGTCCAGGTCCGAAATCGTGCCGGCGCGGAGCCCGAAGAACACCGCCGAGGCGCCCAAGCTGGCGACGCCGATGCCGCCGATGACGTAGCCCGGCAAACGACTCCGACCCTCGCTCCGCGCGCCTGCGGGGCCGAGCGCAACCGGGGGCGGCGGCTCCGCGTCCAACGTGATCTCGATCGTCTCGCTCTGTTGCTCGGCGACCCGCACGGACTTGCGGAATGGCTTGAAACCAGGCGCCTTGGCCTCGACCGTGTGCGGCCCAGGATCCGTCGGCATCGGCATACCGATGACTTGGTCGCCGACGCTGACGCCATCCACCGCGATGATCGCGGCTTCCGCGCCTGCGCCACGCTTGACGGTGAGCTTCGGAATCCGCTGACGCAGATTTTCCAAGCGCGCTTCCACCTCTTCGGCCACTTGCTCGGCGCGCTCGGCGCGGGCGTCCGCCGCCGCGAGCTCGTAGTCCCCCAGCGCGGCGACGAGGCGGCCGAGCTTTTCCTCGCAGAGCGCGATGTTGAACCGCACCTGCGGCGTCGACTTCACGGCCGCGACGTCCTTCAGTAAAGCAAGGGCCAAGACGAGCGCGGCACTAGAACGAAGGGACCGGGAGCGTAACGAGAGGAAAGGCATGAGAACGACCGAGGCTCGGCGCAACTACTGAATATACCACCAAGGCTCCGGTCCGGGTAAAGTCGCACGGCTTGAGCGAAAACGGGCACGGAGCACATTCACATACTGCAGGGGCCCCGCTCGCACCTACCGGTGAGCCCCCGCCTGCGGAGGCGGGCTTCTCGGGCCGCGGACGCCAAGAAACGGCGCGCCGGGTGTCGCGCGTCCTTTGGCTCACGCTCGTCCTCAACGCCTGCGTGGCGCTCAGCAAGATCGTTTACGGTCACGCGACAGGCGTTCTCTCGATTCGGGCGGACGGCTTTCATTCGCTCACGGACTCGGTGAACAACCTCGTCGGCATCCTCGGTGTTCTTCTTGCGGCGCGGCCCGCGGACGCAGGGCACCCGTACGGGCACACCAAGTTCGAGGTGCTCGCTGCCGGCGGCGTCGGCCTCTCGCTGCTCGTCATGGCCTACGACGTGCTCACGAGCGCGGCGGGAAGACTCTCGGGAGTCGCGGAGGCGCCTCAGCTGGACGCGAAGGCGTTCGTCGTGCTCGTCGTCACGCTCGCCGTGAACGTCGGCGTCGCGCGCTACGAGCGCCGCCAGGCCGAGCTCCTCGGCAGCACCTTCCTGGCCAGCGACGCGGCTCACACCGGCTCGGACGTGCTCGTCACGCTCGGCGTCATCGCGACGGTCGCGCTCGTCCACGCTGGCTTTCCGATCTTCGATCCGATCATGGCGCTCGGCATCGCCGCTTTCATCGCCTGGACCGGCGTGCAAATCTTGCGGCAGAATTTGCGCTACCTCGCGGACGCAGCCGCGCTCGAGCCGCAAGCCGTGCACGAGGTCGTGATGCAGATAGCCGGCGTCGCCAGCGTGCACAAGATCCGCACGCGCGGCGCTCCCGGGGACGTGCATGTGGACCTCCATGTCCAGGTCGCGCGGCATCTAGACGTCGTCGCGGCGCACCGAGTCACCCACTGGGTGATCGACGCCATCAAAGCTCGCTTGCCCGGCGTCACGGACGTGGTCGTCCATACCGAACCCGCCGCTGAAGGCCAAAAATTCAATCCAATGCCACCGGAGTAGGTTTGGCACGCGCCATGCTTCGTAGCTCGAAATGGCAACCACATCGGTCGAGAGCAAACCGTACGTAATCGTCGTGGGCGTGGACTTCTCGGAGGCATCCGAGCTTGCCGCACACCGCGCATTCGAGCTCGCGGCCGAACGTGACCCTGCCGAGCTACACCTCATCAACGTCGTACAAACCTACGGCCCGCAGGTCGCGTACGAAATGCCGATGGACGCCTCTGCGCTCTCCGTCCTGACCGTCACGGAGGCGCGCACCCGCTTCAAAACTTACGCGGACCAAGCGGTCGCGCGCTTCAGCGCTCAAAACCCAGGAAAGCGCATTTCTCGCGTCTTCACCCATGTTCGCTTCGACTCGGTCGCGGACGAAGTCGCGCAGCTCGCCGCGGACTTGGAGGCAGATCTCGTCGTCGTCGGCACCCACGGTCGCCGCGGCCTTTCGCGCATGCTGCTAGGGTCCTCCGCCGAAGCCACGGTGCGGCTCGCGCCTTGTCCGGTGCTCGTCGTCCGCCCCAAGGCGGTCCCAGATTCGCCGCCGCGCATCGAGCCGCCGTGCCCAGACTGCGTAGCCGCACGGCGGGCGTCCGGCGGCACCGAAATGTGGTGCGAACGCCACCGGGAGCGCCACGGCCAGCGCCACACTTACTTCCAACGCGACAGAACCTCCTCAGACGTCGAAATGCCCCTCGTCTCGCGCCAATAGGTCACTCCGCCGCGCGCGTAGCAATCCGTCTCGCGCGCGGCACTCTTGTTGCTCGCCCGCGCGCCGCCGCACCGCCCGCGCCTCGCGAATATCTGCCGAATCAAGTTGCCGCGCCTCCGCCGGCCGCGCCGCCGATATCCGCCGAATCAAGTGGCACTTCTGACACTATGCGGGCCATGACCTCCGCGCTTCGACGGCACGCCCGGCTTCCGCTCGTGCTGCTCGCCGTGCTTTTCGTGATTTGTGTAGCGAGCGCGTGGTCACCACCCGCGGGCCGCGTCAGCTGGGCGCTCGAGGTCGGTCCCGGCTTAGCCGAGATCGCGGTCTTGGCTGCCGCGTATCGGCGCCTGCCGCTCTCACATCTCGTCTACGTCGCCATCTTCCTGCACATGCAAATCCTCATCTACGGCGGCTATTACACCTACGCTCTCACTCCGCTCGGTGATTGGGCCAAGGATGCCTTCCATCTAACGCGGAACCATTACGATCGCGTGGGCCACGTCGCGCTCGGCGTCGTACCAAGCCTCCTTGCGCGTGAGGTACTGCTGCGTTGTACGCCCCTTCAAAGAGGTCGGTGGCTTTTCTTCCTCGTGTGCTCCGTCGTTCTCGCGTTTGCTGCCTTTTGGGAGCTCCTCGAGTGGTGGACGGCTCTCCTTGCCGCGCCCGACGTGGGCACCGCGTTCCTCGGCTCCCAGGGCGATGTGTGGGACGCGCAGTGGGACATGCTGCTAGCCCTTTTGGGAGCGTTCGTTACCTTGCCTCTGCTTGCGCGCGCGCAGGACGCGTCCATGGCGAAAGTCCCCGCACCCGCGCCATAACGCCCGCCGCCTCGACTTCTCTGCCGAATCAAGCCGCCGCCCGCCGCCGCGACGCTGTCTCTCGCCTGCCTTCTCAACGAACGCCACCACCTGGCGCAACGGGGCCTGATTCTTCCGCCATGGTGGCTAGTGCGGCGCATGCCGCGCAGCGGACAATCGCGCAGCGATTGTTGAGCGCAGGTCACAGGCGCGGCACTAGACACGACAGCTCATCAAAAGCTCGAAGCTGCGCGTCACATCGCCGAGGCAGATTTACGTGCGCTCGAGTTCATGAGCAGCTCCTGCTTTCAAGAGCTTCGGGAGCTGGATCAGAGGTCTCGGACCTGACCGCGGGCCAGTATCGTATTCGCTTCCTCTCCAAGCCCAGCGTCCTCTGGCAGCGCCGGAGCCTGCACGCATTGTCCTGCTTTGCCGCGGAGCTCGTCACGGATCGAACCCGGGAACTGAGGCTTTCTCTCGCTACGCGCGCCTCTGGGAGCGGGGTGGTTGAAAACGGCGGCGGGGCCGGGTTACATGCCGCCATGATCTTGCGACCCGGAATGTCGTTGTTGCTCGGCTGCAGCCTGCTCTCGCTCGGCTGTCAGACCCGCAACGCGGAAAAGTGCGAGCAGGGCTTCACGGTCACGCGCCAGGCCGTCACCGCGAAGGACTTCGCGCTCGCCAAGCAATGGCGCGAGTTCGCCTACAAGATGTGTGACCCCGCGGGGGAAGACAAAGAGAACCTGGTCAAGCTGGACCAGGAGATCACCTCCGCTGAGGCCGCCGTCAAAGCCGCCGCCGACGCGGAGGCCCAGCGAAAGGCCCAGAATGACGCGCTGCTCAAGCTGTTCGTCACCTGGGCGGGGGACAACCGTGCCGCGCCCGACAAGGCTTCCGCGGCGCCGCAGTGCGACACGCCGACGGACGCGGCCGAGAAGGCCGCCGTCGAGCGCACCAAAGAGCGCCTGTGTACCGCGACGCGCACGGCGGGTGAGAATTCGCTCACCGCGCGTTACTGGGAGGCGGAGCCCAAGCTGGCTCGCTTCTCCACCAAGTTCCCATCGCCGGTTTCGTGCGTCGACTTCGGCGCTACCGAGAGCAAGAGCTTCGAGGTGCCTTCGACGAGCGGCATAGGCGTGAAGCGCAGCGTTTGCCAAATCACGAGCGGGGCACTGTCTGGCATGTCCGTCGTCGTGAGCGCGGCAAATAACGCCGAAGCTTACATTTTTGACCCAGGCGTCCTTGAGAAGGATCGCTTGATGAAGCAGATCGCTGGCGGCTGATGTAGCCTGCCGGCGATGCAGATCGAGCTGATCGCCACCGCAAGCGAAGACTCGGCATACCTCCCGCGCCTCGGACTCGGAGTCCTCGCGGCGCTCACGCCGAAGACGGACGAGGTCATCTACACGGACGACCTCGTCAAACCATTCGACATCGAGCGCGATGTCAAAGACGTCGACCTCGTCGGCATCAGCGTGGACAGCAAAACGGCGAGCCGCAGCTACGCCATCGCGGAGGCGTACCGTAAGCGCGGCGTCAAGGTCGTGCTTGGCGGCATCCACCCCACCGCGCTACCAGACGAAGCGCTACGCTTTGCGGACTCGGTCGTGGTGAGCGAGGCGGAGGATCTGTGGCCGCGAGTCGTGGAGGACGCGCGGAACCGCCGTCTGCAGCGCATCTATCGCGGGGAGCTGCCGGACCTATCCAAGCCGGGGCGCCCACTGGCGCGACGCGACTTGTTCCGCTCGAAAAAGTACATTCCCTTTCAGGTCGTACAGACCATGCGCGGCTGCCCGTACCCGTGCGAGTTCTGCAGCGTCTCCACCGCGAATGGCACCACCATGCGCTTCCGGCCCGTGGACGACGTGCTGGGCGAATTGAAGCAGCTCGGCAAGCTCATCATGTTTGCGGATGACAACGTGATGATCCACCGCAAGTACTCCGCGGAGCTCTTCACCAAGCTGGCCGAGCTAGACAAGCACTGGATCGGCCAATGCTCGCTCGCCGCCGTCGGTCGCATCGAAAACGTTAAGCTCATGGCCGAAAGTGGCTGCAAGGCCCTCTTCATCGGCTTCGAGAGCATCGACGACGAGACGCTCGCCTTCACCGGCAAGCGGCAGAACCGTCCCGCGAAGTACAAGGAAGTGCTCGAGATGCTGCACGACCACGGCATCTCCACCTGGGGCAGCTTCGTTTTTGGCTTCGATACCGACGACTCGGAAGTGTTCGACCGCACGGTGGAGTTCGGCGTCCAAATGCAGCTGACCATGGCGCTCTTCGCCATGCTCACGCCGTACCCCGGTACGAAGCTCTACAAGCGCCTCCTCGCCGAGAACCGCCTCACGAAGCCCAACTGGTGGCTGGAGGGCGATCATGACGCAGGCTCGCCTTACTACCTCCCGAAGACCATGTCGCGCGAGGCACTGCGAGAAGGCTGGCAGCGCGCCTGGCAACGCTTCTACTCGCCCGGCGCGATCTGGAAGCGTTGGACGGTGCGTCAACGCTCGAGCTGGATCCAGACGCTCGGCTACCTGCCGCTCAACATCATGCAAAATCGCCTCGCCAAATACAAAATCGGCAGAGGCACCCAACGCTTCCGTTCCGACTCCGACTTCGACCCGATGAGCACCGTCATGTCCGCAATCGCGGCGGAAGTCGGCCCTATTACTCCAAAGGGTGATGCTCCGGACGAGCCGCGACGCCTCCGCGTCGTCGGCGAGTAGCGCGCGCCGCCGTTCTCTCCCTCAATTGGGCTGCCAAGCTGCAGCCCAACGCAGAAGCCTCCGCGCCGTCGCCAGGTGCCTCCGCCGCGACGCGCCTCGTGCGGATATCACCGAATCAGCACCCCGCCGTCCGACTGCTGCGCCGCGCGTATCTCTGCCGAATCAAGACCGCACCGTGCGGATGCTGCGCCGGGGTGATGGTCCGCCGAATCAAGATGCTATCGCGCGGCCTGCAGGCGTGCGGCGACTCGATTCGGCAGATACCGCGCCGGGCGGCGTGCGGTGCCATCTCGTGATGTGGAGTCGCCGCTCCGGTTGCGGAGCCGTGCGGCGGCTTGAAATCGGCAGAGATGCGCCGGGCGGCCTGCAGAGGCGTCGCGTAGGAGGCTATTCTTTCGTTTTGGCGAACTTGAGGTCGGGCCACTCCTTTTGAGTGGTGTCCAGGTGCCAGGAGTTGCGGGCGAGGAAGACGAGGGCGCCGGTGTGGTCGTCGGCGAGATAGCCTTCGTTGCCGTTCTCGAACTTCTTGAGGAGCGCGGCGTCGCCGCCTTCGACCCAGCGCGCGGTGAAGAGGCCGGCGGCTTCGAAGACGACGGGAATGTCGTACTCGCTCTTGATGCGATCGGCGAGCACGTCGAACTGGAGGGCGCCGACGACGCCGACGATGTGGTTGCTGCCGATTCGCGGCTTGAAGACGCGGGCGGCGCCTTCTTCCGCGAGCTGCTCGAGAGCGCGCGTCAGGTGCTTCGCGCGCATCGGGTCCGTGGGACGGACGCGCTGAAGGAGCTCGGGGGCGAAGCTGGGGATGCCGGTGAAGGTGAGAGTCTCGCCTTCGCTGAGGGTGTCGCCGATGCCGAGCTTACCGTGATTGGGTATGCCGAGGATGTCGCCGGCGAACGCCTCTTCACTCGTCTCGCGATCTTGTCCGAAGAAGCTGACGGGGTTGTTCAGGGCCATTACCGAGTTGGAGCGAACGTGGGTGAGCTTCATGCCGCGGCGGAAGTGGCCTGAGCACAGGCGCACGAACGCGATGCGGTCGCGGTGCTTCGGATCCATGTTGGCCTGCACTTTGAAGACGACGGCCGTGACCTTGTTTTCGGTCGGCGAGACCTCGCGCTCCCGTGCTTTCTGTGGACGCGGCGGCGGCGCCACGTCTGCGACGCCGCGGAGCAGCTCGCGTACCCCGAAATTGTTCACGGCGCTGCCGAAGAAGACCGGCGTCATGTGGCCGCCGCGATACTCTTCGAGATCGAAGGGTGGGCACAGCTCGCGTGCCATCTGAACCTCTTCCCGCAGGGCTTTGGTGGCCCACTCGGGCAGTAGCCGATCGAGCTTGGGATCGTCGAGGCCATTGCAGACCTCACCCTCGTCCGCGGCGCGGTTCTTCGTGCGCTCCATCAGCGCCAAGCGGTCGCGCTTCAAGTCGTAGCAGCCGAGGAACCGCTGACCCATGCCGATCGGCCAGCTGATGGGCGTTACTTGTAACTGGAGCGCCTGCTCGACCTCGTCCATCAGCTCGAACGGCTCGCGGCCTTCGCGATCGAGCTTGTTGATGAACGTGATGATGGGAATGTTGCGCAGCCGGCAAACCTCGAACAGCTTGCGCGTTTGCTCTTCTATGCCCTTTGCGGCGTCGAGCACCATGATGGCGGAGTCGACGGCCGTGAGCGAGCGGTACGTATCTTCGCTGAAGTCTTGGTGACCGGGCGTATCGACCAGGTTGAAGACGCAGCCGTCGTGCTCGAACGTCATGGCCGACGCCGAGACGGAAATGCCGCGCTCGCGCTCTACCTTCATCCAATCCGAACGCGCGCGTCGAGCGTCGCCGCGAGCCTTCACTGCGCCGGCCAGCTGGATGGCGCCGCCGAACAGCAGCAATTTTTCGGTCAGCGTCGTTTTGCCGGCGTCCGGGTGCGCGATGATGGCGAATGTGCGGCGTCGGTTGACGGCCTGCTCGAGGGGAGTAGCCACGGCGGGGCGGTACCAGAGGGCGAGCCTTCCGGCAAGCACGGGGCCGACAATGCGCGCTATCGTGGCGGCGTGTCTCGTCGAGTCGTCCTGCTCTCCGCCGCGGCGCTGCTAGTAGCGCTGGGCGCCGCGGCCGCGTTTTGGGCGGTTCGACGTGCGCGCGCACCGGTCAACGACGAGCTCAAGCTACCGCTCCGGGGCGCGGGCGTAACGCTGGACTGGGCGCGCGGAGGCGCGCCGGGCTCCGCGTCGGACGAGCCGCGCGACTACGTGCTGGAGTCGGATCGGCTCCGCTTGGTGCTCGCCAACGACGGCAGCGGCATGGAGCGTCATCAGCGCTTCGGAGCTCTCATCGACTTCGGTACGGTTAGCGCGGCGCAGGACGAGCTCATCGAGCTGCGCACGGTGCTGTACGTGGCCGGTTCGCAGACGCCGCTGCGCACGGTCGGAATCGAAGCGACGCGCGCGGGGGAGCTACCGGTGCTCGCAGTGGAGGAGGCATCACGAGACGGGCGCTTCGAGCTGCGCACTGAGTACCGACTCGCGGAGAAGCGTGACTTCGTAGAGCTGGTCAGCACCGTGACCAATGCCAGCAGTAAGCGCATCGCGGCGGTGCAGATCGGGGATCGTGGACGGTGGCCGGGCACCACCGCGTTCGCGCCGCGGCTCGGGTACGTGCACCTCGCGACTCGCGCCGACGTGCCGTGGCTCGGTCGTGTCGGTCGCAAGCTGAGCTATGGCTTCGTTTTTACGGATCGCCCCGCGCAGGTAGCGTTTCAATTCGACGTCGTCGGGCCTGCGGGCGAAGTCGCGCTGGGACAGAGCGCAGATCTCGCGCCGGGTCAGAGTGCGGGGTTCCGGCGCGACGTGGTCGTCGTGCCGGGGGGGCTCGGAAAAGCGGCAGAAATTGCGTGGCGCCGCCTGGGCAAGCCCATCGGACACGCTCGCGGCGTGCTCAAACCGCCCCAGAGCTGGGCCACAATCTCCGCGCGCCACCCGGACGGGCGCACGGTGCTGAGCGTCCCTGCGGAGAGCGATGGTAGCTTCGATCTTCCTCTACCGGTGGGGGAGTACCGCTTCGTGCTCGCGGCCCCGGGCGGTGAAGACGAAGAGCTCGGCACGGTGGCGGAAGGCGGAGATCTGCGCCTCAACTTGGTACCGCCGCGCCCGGGTACGCTGACCTACCTCATCACGGACGAGCACGAGCAGCATCTCGCGGGGCGGCTCGTGGTGCGGGGGGTGCCGCCGACCAAGGATCCGGATCTCGTGCCGGGCTCCAACGAGTCCGGCTCGCGCAACATGCTCTATTCGCTGACCGGCTCGGGCTCGATAGAGCTGCCCGCGGGACGCTATGACGTGCTCGCGACGCACGGCCCAGAGTACTCCATGCCGCGCCAGGAGCTGGAGCTGAACGCGGACTTAGGTGCCACATTTCGCGGAGTTTTTACGCGAACGGTGGACACGAGTGGCTGGCTTTCGGCGGACTTTCATTTGCACGCGTCGCCGAGCAAGGACTCGAACGTGCCGCTGAACGACCGCGTGCTCACCTTGGCGGCAGAGGGCGTCGAGCTCGGGGTGCCGACCGATCACAACCACGTGACGGACTACTCGGAAGCCATCGCGATTCAGCGGCTCGACGGCAAGCTGGCCACCATGAGCGGCGTGGAGATCACGACCCTGAACTGGGGGCACTTCAACGCTTACCCGTATCCGAAGTCGGTCGACGTACCCCCGACCCACGAGACCTCGCCGCTGGAGATCTTCGCGGTCGTGCGCGCGCGCGCGCCGCAAGCGGTGCTGCAGGTGAATCACCCCCGCATGCCCGGCGTCGGCTACTTCAACCGCGGCGAGCTGAATACCAAGACGGGCGTCGCGGAGTCGCCCGAGTTCAGCTTCGGATTCGACGCCCTCGAGGTGTCCAACGGCTTCGATCTCGAAGATCCCAAGGTGTTCGAGCGAAACTTCCGCGACTGGTTCGAGCTGCTGAACGTCGGTCATCGCTATACGGCGGTGGGTAACTCGGATTCGCATCGCGTCGTTTTCCAGTGGGCGGGCTGGCCCCGCACGTACGTCCGCGTGCCGGACCAAGACCTATCGCGAGTGCAGCCGCTGGAGGTTGCGCGCGCCGTCACCGGCGGCCACGCCGTCGTTTCTTGCGGCATTTTCGTGCTGCCCACCGCCAACGGCAGCGCGGGGCCAGGCGACACCGTGCAGGGCTCGCGCGTGTCGCTTGCGGTCAGCGTGGGGGCGCCGGAGTGGGTAGACGTGTCGCGCGTGGAGGTTTACGCCAACGGTGCCAAGGTCGAGGAGCGGACCCGCGACGTGCCGATGCGCAAGTCGGTGTGGAATCTGAACATCGACCTCGAGCTCAAGGTCGACACTTGGATTGTCGTGCTGGCGCGCGGCGACAAGTTCATGAACGACGCGCTGCCCGGCAAATGGATCAAGCCCTTCGGCTTCTCCAACCCCATCTTGGTCGACGCTGACTCCGACGGCAGCTTCGTGACCGCCGGTCCTTAGAGATCGGTGAGGCTGAGCAGCTTCGTCTCCGTGAAGTCTTGAATCGCGAAGCGCACTCCTTCGCGGCCCTGACCAGAGTCTCGCGTTCCGCCGTAAGGCACGTTGTCGACGCGAAAGCTGGGCGCGTCGTTGACGAGCACGCCCGGATAGTCGAGCTCCCGGTAGGCGGTGAGGGCGCGCCCCAGGTCGCGTGTGAACACGGCGGCCTGAATACCGAAGCGGGAGGCGTTACACGCCTTCAAACCCGCCTCGAAGTCGTCGACGGGCTCGACCAGCGTTACGGGGCCGAAGATCTCGTCCTTGCACACGCGCTGGTCGGGCTTCGTGCCCGTGAGCACGGTTGGCCAGAGCAGGTTGCCGCGCGCTTCGCCTCCTAGCAGGCGCCGCGCGCCTCCGCGTTCGGCTTCCGCGACCCACTCTTGAACGCGCGCTACGTGGCGGGCTTCGATCATGGGACCGACTACCGTGCGCGGGTCCATGGGATCTCCCACCGCCAGCGCCCGCGTGAGCTCGACGAAGCGCTCGAGGAACGCGTCGAAGCGGCTCTTTACCACGAATAGCCGCTGCGCCTTGATACACACCTGGCCGGCGTTCGCGAACGCGGCGTCCACCACGCGTGGCAAGAGAGCTTCCAAGTCGACGGTCTCGTCGATGAGGCAGGGGGCATTGCCGCCCAGCTCCAGCGTGACGTGCTTGCGCCGAGCTACGCTCTCCAAGTGAAAGCCAACCGTGTCGCTGCCGGTGAAGGACAGCACGGGCAAGCGCGGATCGGTCGCGAGCCGCTCGGCGACTTGCGGCTCGGCGTGGACGACGTCGAAGGCATGCGGGGGTGCGCCTGCGGCCGTGACCAACTCTGCGAGGCGATGAGCGGTGAGCGGCGCTTGCGGCGCGGGCTTGAGCACGAGCGGCGCGCCGATCGCGAGCGCGGGTGACAGCTTGTGCGCGACCAAGTTGAGTGGGAAATTGAACGGGGAGATGCCCCCGATGGGGCCTCGGGGTACGCGCCGATACAAAGTGAGCCGCCCTTCCGCGCCAGGCAGCTGATCGGAGGGCAGTACTTCGCCGCCCAGCACCCGCGCTTCCGCGGCGCCGAGTCGGAATGTCGATACGGCGCGCGCGACCTCCGCGTTTGCGTAGCGAATGGGCTTGCCACTCTCGCGCGTGATGAGCTCTGCGAGCTCGGTCTGCTCGGCCTCGATCGCGTGCGCGAGCCGCTCCAGGACTCCCGCGCGTTCGTGAGTGGGAGCGCGAGACCAGGCCCGAAATGAAGCTGCCGCGCCGCTGATCGCGGCTTCGAGGTGAGCCGCGTCGCCGAGCCCCACTTCACCCACGAGGGTTGTATCGTACGGGTTTCGAACCTCCTGCAGAGCTGCTCTTTCGTGCTTGCCACCGATGTACGGGCCCATCGCACGCGTCGTCATGTGTCGGCGAAGCATAATCGCGCCCCTCATTCGCGCCTCTGCGCGCATCGGCAAAAATCCCGTTTCAGTGCAGGATCACATGTCGGCGCGAATTTTCCCAGGATGCTTCGCGACAGGATCCTACATGTCATGGCCCGATATCCATCGTCAGACTGTGGTCGAAACTATCGATAAAACAGCGATTTTATCGCGCTCCACCCGGAAGAGTGACGGTGTGGGGGCGAGCGTACCCGCCTGTCTCGTGAGTCGATTTCGGGTTTACAGAATGAAATTCTGACCGGTATAACCAGAGCACTCGATGCGAGTCCTGGCAGCCATCGCACTCGGTTACCTCATGGTAGTCGGCAAACTCGGCGGCCAAGGGCCCACCGAGCAGCTGAACGCCGGGCTGCTGGACCCCGCCCGCGCCGAGCTAGACCGCACCCTCAGCGTCTCGTTCGAGGTGCCCCGCGAGTTCGACGCCCAGCTGGATACGCCGAAGCGCCGCGTCGCGCCGGGCAGTCGGGTCATCTCGCTCACCGCCGGGTGTCGCGCGGTGCAGGAGCCATACGACCTCCTCATCCACTTCCACGGCGCTCCCAACCAGTTGGAAACGGCGTTCGAAAAGTCAGGGATCGACGGCGCGCTCGTCGTCTACAACTGGGGCATCGGCTCCGGCGCTTACGAAGACCAGTTCGGCGCGCCCGGCTCATTCGGCCAACTC
Organism: Polyangiaceae bacterium; assembly: GCA_029266615.1. Classification (GTDB taxonomy): domain Bacteria; phylum Myxococcota_A; class Polyangia; order Polyangiales; family Polyangiaceae; genus PMG-095. Next base: position 109,660 of record JAQSWN010000021.1, on the reverse strand, counting down.
GTCACGAATATCACCAACGGCATCCGGGAGCTGTGCCCGGCGGCGTCCGCTCCCAAGCGTTTCGCACTGAGCGCGTGGAGCGCCGGCTACGGCGCCATCTGGCGAATCCTGGACCGCGCGAACGACGCGGCGAAGATCGACTCCGTGTTGTTGTCGGACGGCCTGCACGCTGGCTTCGTCGGCAACGAGCGGGAGCGCAACGTGAACCCCGCGCAGATGGCCGCGTTCGAGCTCTTCGCGGATCAGGCCGTGCAGGACAAGCGCCTGTTCGCCATCACGCACTCCACGATCGCGACGCCTTACGCGAGCACGACCGAAACTGCCTCGTACTTGTTGGAGGCGGAAGGCATGGAGCGCACGGTGGTGAGCTTACCCGGCCCACGCCCGGATATGGACCTCACCTCCATGGCTGACCGCGGCTCGTTCCACGTTCGCGGCTTCGCAGGGATGGATAAGCCGGCGCACTGCAACCAACTGTACGCCTTCGGGGACTTGCTTCTTCCCTACCTCAAAGAGCGCTGGCGCTGAGCGGTTAGCGCGGCGCTCCTCTTCGGGCGCCGCGCCGAGGTTCGCCCGGTTACTTGCAGCCCAAGAAGGTGCTGCACTTCTTCTTGGTCGTCGCGGACTTGGAGGTCGCAGGCGCCTTCGCAGCGACGCTGGTCGCGGCCGCCTTGGCCGAAGCCGCGGCTGCGGCCGCTTTGGCCGAAGCCGTCGGCTTGGCGGCGGTGGAAGCCGCAGGCTTGGCGGTTGGCGTCGCGGCAGGTTTAGCGGCGGCGGCCTTGGCCGACGGCGTTGCGGCAACGGGCTTCGACGTGGCGGTGGCGGCCGGCTTGGCGGGGGCCGGAGCCGCGGCCGCCTTGGCCGGCGGCAACGGCGAAAGCTCGAACTGGACGGCGCTGGTCTGCCCCGCCGACGCCGTGAACGTCACGGCCGTGGACGCGAAGCCACCGCGCGACGCGCTGCACTCGTGGCGGCCGGGCTCGAGTTCCACCTCGCCCGTGATCTGAGCAACGTTCTTTCCGTCGCATACTACCGATTCGCACGCTTGGGGCTGACACGTGAAGCGCGCCTTCGCGGGGCCGCTGGCGACGACGACGGACGTCGCCGATGGGGCGACCGCGGCTTGGGGAGCTGGCGCCGCGGCGGGAACGGCGCTGGCGCTGGACAGCGCCGCTGCGGTCTCGTCGCTCTTACCGAGCACGGCGTAGCCAGCGAGGGCCAGACCAGAGAGCAAGACCACGCCGAGGCCGATCATGAGGGGTAGCGCGAGGCTCTTCTTGCGCGGGGGCGCGACGGGCTCTTCCGCGGAAGAGACGAGCGTCGGAGCAGGTGAGGGGAGAGCCGGGCCGGCCGTAGCGACGGCAGCCATGGCCGCGGTGGTGATGGGTGACGTCGGCGCAAGCCCCAGCGACGACGGGGACGGCTCCGGTTGAAACACGAGCGGCTGCGCGATCGCGGCGGCGATTCCGGGCATCGACCGGGGCCCACCGCCGCCCCGTAGGCTCAGTTGCTCGGCCACGATGGTGAGCTCTCGGGCCATCTCTCCTGCGCTTCGAAATCGCTCTTGCGGGCTCCGCGCGAGCGCGCGCGAAAACCAAGGATCGAGCGCCGGATCCAGCGCGACGCCGATCTCTCGAGCGCGCTCGCTCACGGAGGGGAGCGGTTGATTGAGCTCAGACCAGTGCGCGTTCGGATCGAAGGTGGCGCTCCGCAGCGAGCGGAAGGGCGTGCCACGCGTCAACGCGAAGAACGCGATCACCCCGAGCGCGAACAGGTCCGCCCCGGGCGAGCTGGGGGCCGCCGCGTCCACCGAGTCGGGCGGAGTGTAGCCCGGAGGTCCCCCCCAACCCATGGCTTCCGGAGCGCCGCGGCGTACCGCGCCGACGCCGAAGTCCGTGAGGCGCGCCCACTCCGGATTTTCCGGCGAGATGAACACGTTCTGCGGCTTGAGATCGCGATGCAGCAGACCGGTGGCGTGCGCCGCGTCCAGCGCGCGTCCGAGCACGCCCAGCGCGCGGGCGAGATCCGCGACACCGAGCGGCCCTTGCGCGAGCACGCGTCGATCCAGCGATGCCCAGCCAATCAGCTCGGCGGTGCTGAACGCGAGGCCGCTGTTCGCGTCGATGCCGAAGTCGTAGGCGCGGGCGATGCCTTCCACGCCGAGACCCGACGCTTGACGCGCCAGACTCTGGTATTCGGATAGGGCGGCCGCGCGCGCCTTAACGGCGGGGTCGAACACCTTGAGGGCGATATTCGCGGGTCCGCGTTGGTCCGTCGCCGAGTACACGACGCTGAGGTCGCTCTCGCCGATCATTTCCCCGACCTGGTAGCGGCCGGACAAGACGGTTCCGGGCGCGAGTCTGGGCGCGGCCATCAGCGGTTGCCTCCCGAGAAAGAGCGGTGCCTCACGGCTTACCCCGCAGGGTCTGCACGGATTGCATGATCTTGGGCGCTTCGGTCTCGGCCGCAGCCTCTACCACGAAGCCAATGCCGAGCAGCGTGCGCTCGGGTGCCGGCTTGCCGACGAGCACGAGCAAGGTTCCGTTGCCCTTATCCCGCAAGGAGAGCGCTTCGCCCTGCTGCGACTTGTCCACTTCCCACAAGTCCACGCTGCCTTCGCCCGCCGGCAAGGATTGTTGCGGCTTCTTCAAGCGCCGCTTCAGCTTCTCGACCTTGAGCCCCTTGACGCCATGCTCGGTGACGATCGCTTCGACGGCGGGCGCGAGGTCCGAAGGGTCTGGGCTGGGCATCAGCATCACCAGAGCCGTGCCGTCAGGATGCACCGCGATGCTGCCGCCGCTGCTCCGAGCGTACTGCCAACCTTCCGGCGGTGTGAACCACGAGCCACCGTCGCCGACGAGTAGCTTCGTATCCGGCGTTGCCGTGCAGTGTTCCTTCAAATCCTCGCACTTCGGAGGGGGAGGCGGCGGCGTCGGAGCCGGCGCAACGACGACGGGAGCGGCGCTGGGTGGCGGCGGCTGCGCGCCGGTCCAGGCGGCGGGCGGCTTGGGGTAATGGCAGCTCGAGGCGGCGAGGAAGCTCAGCGCGAAGGCGGGGCGCAGTAGGTCCGACGTGAAACGGGGAAACACGGCGTCAGACAAAAGCATAGCTAACCGCGAACCGCAAAAACGGCCGCGCGATCAGGGCCCTTCGGGCGAGGCAGGACTCGTGGCCGCCGCAGCAGCGGCGGCAGCAGCGGCGGCATGCGAAGCGTGCGACGCGCCGCTCGCGATGTCGCTGCCCGGCTTTCGAGGCAAGGCGGCGGCCGCAGCTGCGGCGCCGACCGGGCGCTCGTCCACGTCCGCTCCGCCCGCTTCTTCGATGGGGCCGGAGCTATCCGCCTCGGCGACCTTCTCGCGCGGCTCCGCGCGCGCCTTACTCCGCGGCGCTTCGCCGGGGCCCGCGTAGTCCACCCAATACGCAGCGCTGTCGCGCACGTCCAAATGGACGAATGAGGAGTTCGGGTAATAGCCGACTCCGCAGTTGCGGAAGCGTCGCACGTAGTCGCGAACGACCGTGTTGGGCACGCCGGCAATGCTGAAGTCCACCGCCTGGCTGTGCTTGTGACGCGAGTCCTCGAAATACGAGTGATCTCGCCAGCCGCTCACGACCCGCATGGGCCGCCCGCCGAAATGCTCGCTCACGTCGGCCAAGAGCGCGATGAGGCGCGCGTCCACGCGCGGACGATTGCCGGTTGCCGCAAACAAGCGCGAGATGGACTCGAGCGCGCCGGGCGCGACTTTGCCCCTTTTGTCGAACACGACGCCTCGATAGCGGGAGGTGTGCGTAGCGAGGTCCACGAAGCCTTTTTTGGTCGGCTTGCTGCTGGCGCGAGGCGCGTCGTCTTCGTCGCCGAGCTTGGAGAGGCCGCCGTCCGGCAACGAGCCCGGAATGACCAGCACCTGGCCCGGCCTCAGCTTGTCGCGCCGGCGGATACGGTTGACGTCGCAGAGCGCCTCGATGCTGACCTGGTAGCGTTTGGCGATCGATTCCAGCCGCTGGCCAGCGAACACCGTGTGAGCTTTTGGACGATCCGCCTCGCGCGTGCTGGCGAGCAGGGTCTCGGCCGTGGCGCCGTCGCGCGCCTCCTTACGCTCAGGTGGACCGTACTGCCGCCGTGTCAGGGAGCCGTCCTTGTCCTCTTTTGAGGGGATGAGCAGCTTCTCGCCCACCTTCAACCGCTGATTGCGGTCGATGGCGTTGGCGGTGCATACCGCGTCCACGCTGACACCGTAGCGCTTGGCGATGGAGCCCAGGCGCTGCCCGCTCGCGATGGTGTGGTACCGCGGCGAGCTGGCGGCGGACGCTAGCCCAATCCAAGTAAGGATGACGGTCGCGGCGAGGGTGGCCCGGAAAGCGCGCACGCCCCTTGTTTAACCCGAGCCGGCGCGGCGTCCATAATATTCAGCAGTACTGAAATACGGCATCATTTTCACGCAACTGTCCGAGGTGGCGCGCCGAGCAGGTGTATATCCGCACCGGTCCCGCCCATGCCCCGTTACTCCGCCCCCCTTGTCTTGGGTCTGTTTCTAGCCGCCTCCCCAAGAGTGGCGACTGCCGCCCCCGAGCCCACGCCCTCGGAAATCAGCGTCGCTCGCCGGCTGTTCGAAGAGGGAAAGGCAGCCGAGGACGCGGGCCGGTATCGGGACGCAGCCGACCGGTTCCGCAAGGCCATCGCCATCAAGGACACACCGGGGATGCGATTCCACCTCGCACGCTGTGAGGAGGAGCAGGGCGCGCTCGTGGAGGCGCTCGTCGAATATGACCGCGCCCGAGAGATGCTCGACAGCGGCTTCAAGGCTCCCGACGTCGAGCGGCTGTTGCCCGAAGCGCGTCAGCGCGTCCAGGACAAGGTGGCTTCGGTCACACTACGTCTCCCACCACGGCGCCGGCTCCAGCGCCGGTACGGGCGCGCTCCTCGCGCGATGGGGAGACGGCCCGAACCGTGGTGCTCGTTAGCGAGGCGACCTTGTTCGCCGCCGGGCTGACGACCGGCATCGTCTTCTCCATCGCGAAGGGAGGCGCAGCCGACCGCTACGAGACCGCCAACGAGCGCGTGCTCGCTCAGGTCGGCGGCAGCGATCCGACCGGCATCGCGTGCGCCATACCGCGAGACGGCTGCGCGGAGTTGGAGGATGCGCGCCAGGACGAGAAGCGAAACGGAACGTTCGCGACCGTGGGCTTCGTGACCGCTGGCGTCTCGGCCGTTGCGTTCGGTCTCACTTTGGCACTCTGGAAGAGCGAACCGCCGGCGCGCATTCACGCGCAGGTCGGCCCTCAGCGCACGACCTTGCTCCTTTCGACTCAGTTTTGAGGCACAAAAAGCAGAAGGCCCGCACCTGGCGGGCCCCATTGCGCGCGCGCGTTCCAGGAGGAACGCGGCTCTTCGGCTCAGCGAGAGAAGTACTGCGTGGCGCGCTTCTGACCCTTGGTCTTCAGCTGCTTGCCCGCGATGAGCTTCTTGGCCGGGAGGTTGAGCTCTTTGGTGGAGGTGCCCATGCCGTCCGCGATCTGCTCGATGCGCTGGCCGGGGTTGCCTTTTACGTAGTCGAGCAAACGGCTGGTGAGACGCTCAATCTCGTCCGGGGGACGCTTGGCGCCCTTTTCGCGAGAAGCAGCGCGGCCGCGTCCGGCACTGCGAGCCACCGCAACCGGCGCAGCGGCGCGGCGGCCACCGCGACCGGGCGATGGGCGAGCGCCGGCGAGGGCGACGCTGACGGTTTCCATTGCCGACTCGCGGATCAGCTCTGCAAGCTCCGAGGCGAACTGCTCAACGCGAGCGCGAATACGATCATCTAGGGTGTTAGCCATGGCGAGCCGTGTAATGCATCGCCAAAGGCAGTGTCAATGGCCGGGGCGATATTCCTGGCCTCAGTCGATTTCTGCTCCGAGACTCCGAATCTAATTCGTGTCTGTCGGTCACACTCGAAGTGCGGGGTGCGACATAGACGCTATGCCTGTGCGTCAATCCGCCCCGAATCCCTTTCTAGGATCGGTCTTTGGATCGTACGGGAGCCGGCTCCCGTGCCGGACTCGGAGGAGCGGGCTCCGTGGTGGCGCCTGACACGGGACGTGGGGCGGCGGACACGCATACCGGCGCACCTACCTCAGAATTCGGGGATTTCTCTCTGGCCAGCAACTTGCTGATGAAACTCGCAACGCCCTCGGTCGTCAGTAGCGGGCGGTTGGGGAGCGTTTCGCGACCTCGAGCGTAACAAGGAGTATTCAATGAACTTTCGTCAACACGCGATTTGGGTAGCAGCTTTCGGTACTTGCCTGGGCCTCGCTGTGATTTCGCGGGACGCCCAAGCGTGCGGCGGTGAATGGTACCCGGAAGTGATGGTTGATCCGCGCATCCATGGCGTGGCGCAGGCCGAAAAATCTCTGGCGAGCGGCAATCGACTCGCGGCGGCGGCCAGCGTGATTCGCATGATGCCTCATATCAAGTCGCTCAAGTCCAAGCCCGGGTCCTTGGTCGGACGCGCCGAGCGCGTGTTGGCCGTCGCGCTCTCTCGTTCGAACGGCATGCTGAGCATTTCCAAAGAAGTACCCAGCGAAGCGCGGGCGGGGTGGCAGGGCACGAAAGACGGGGAGAGCAGCGCTAACCTGGCCTGGTCGGTCGAAATACTGAAGCGTCAGTCGGACGCGAAGCACGACGACATCGGTCTGAAGACGGACTTGGCCGAAGCCATGTCCCGCGTGCCGGAGCGCCGCTCCGAGGCGCGCGCGCTGTTGGAAGATTTGGCCAAGCGGGATCTCATTGCGTCGCCGGAAGGCTACGCGGCGCTTGCGTCGCTGCGCAGTCAGTCCGGTGACTCTGACGGACAGAAGTTGGCGCTCAAGCGCTGTGAGGCGATGGCGAAGAGTCAAGACGCCTGCGTCGCACGTAGCTGAAACGACCGCGGGGCGAGGACTCGAATGCTCGGATCTCTACCCAGAACCCTCCACGCGCTCGGGCTGAGTCTGACGCTGCTGGCGGCATGTCAGTCCTCGCCGACCACCTCACCTCGGCCCGAGAAGGCGAAGTCAGTCGCTTTCCGGCCTGGCAGCGATGCCACCGCGGTGGTCGCCCCGGCTTTCGAGCCCGGAGACGCCGCACGTGGGAAATCGTTGGTCGGCGAGTTCGAATGTCATCGCTGTCACTCCGGTACGGGGCAGCCGCCCGCGCGGCTCGATCAGGACTGTGTCGGCTGTCACGAGCAGATCGCCACTGACAAGTTTCGCGCCGCCCCCAGCAAGCTCGCGAAATGGAAGCCGCACATCCAGCCCTACCGGGACGTTCCGTCTCTCGGCGAGCTCGGCAAGCGGCTCCGGCCGGCGTGGGTTCGGGACTACTTGCTGCATCCACACGACTTGCGACCGAACCTCGCTCAGAACATGCCCCGGCTCGCGATATCCACTGATCAAGCGACGGACATCGCGACCTACCTTACAGCGGTAGAAGGGCCGGCCCCGAGTGTGCCGGTGAGCGCGGCGCCCGCGCACGTGGCGAGAGGCAAAGAGCTGCTCACCGAGCGCGGCTGCGTCGGTTGCCACCGGGTGAGCGGCGCGGGCCTGAGCGAGCCTCCCCGCACCGAGCCCGCGCCGCGCACGTTGGGGCTCGCTCCGGACTTGCGCTTCGCACGCGAGCGCTCGGAGCCGGCGGCTATCTCGCGGTGGCTCACGGATCCGACACAGGTCAAGCACGACACCGCGATGCCGAACCTGCACCTCGCCGCGGACGACGTGCGGGACCTCACCGCGTTCTTGAGCTTCGGGGAGCTGGCGCCTCCGCCGCGCGCCGAGCCGGCTCTGCGACTGCCGGTTCTCGAGCGCCGCGTGGGTTTCGATGAAGTGAACGAACGCGTATTCGCCGTCACGTGTCGGCATTGCCACACGAACCCCGACAGCGCGGGCGGCGACGGCGGCCCGGGTAATACGGGCGGCTTCGGCTTCAAGCCACGTAAGATCGATTTCTCGAGCTATCAGGGGATTCAGTCGGGGGGCGTGGACGCCCGCGGCGAGCGAGTGAGCCTCTTCGCGCCCACGAAAGAGGGCGTTCCGCTCCTGGTAGCGGCGCTCCTCGCCCGCGGGCGCGAGACCCTTGGGCGAGAGTCGGAGGAAGTGCGGGGGATGCCCCTTGGCTTGCCGCCGCTCAGCGCCGAGCAGATTCAACTGGTCGAGTCGTGGGTAGCGCAAGGGCGTCCGCTCTGAGCCGAGCGCGAAAAGGACTGCAAAGTGGAAGTGAAGTGGCTTTGACCTCTCGCTCGCCAGGGACGTAGATTCGCGCAAGTGAGCGAGCGCCTCGTATTCCGTGACGTGAGAGTGCTCGACGGTACGGGCGCGCCTCCTCTCGCGGCGGACGTCTCGATCGTCGGCGAGCGGATCGAGCGCGTGGGCTCGGTTCCTTCCGGCTACCAGGAAATCGATGGGCGGGGCCGCTACCTCACGCCGGGCTTCGTCGACGTGCATTCTCATGACGACGCGGCTGTGCTCACGCTGCCGGATCTCGAGTTCAAGCTCTCGCAGGGGTGCACCAGCGTCGTCGTCGGCAATTGCGGCTTCGGGCTCTCACCGCTGACGGGCGCGGAGCCGCCGGGTAACGCCAGTCTGTTCGGCGTCGAGCGGCCGCGCTTCGCACGCGTTCGGGACTACCTGTCCGCCGTTACGTCCGCGCGGCCTGCGGTCAACGTGGCGACCCTGGTCGGTCACGCGAACCTGCTCTCGAGCGTGCTCGGCGCGGAGGAGCGAAGTCCGAGCCGCGAGGAGCGGGCGGCGATGCGGAGCCTCCTCGCGAGCGCGCTAGAGGACGGCGCGGTCGGCCTGTCCACGGGCTTGATTTATCGACCCGGTCGGTCCGCCACGCTCGAAGAGCTGGCGGAGCTGGCTGCGCTCTGCGGCGAGCGAGACCTCATCTACACCACGCACATCAGGAGCGAGTCGGACCGCTTGCTCCCGGCCGTGGAGGAGGCCATCGAGATCGGTCGACTTGCGCGCTGTCGTGTGCAGATTTCTCATCACAAGGCCTCAGGCAAGCGCAACTGGGGAAAGACTCTGCAAACGCACGCGCGCTTCGCGGCCGCGCGCGCGCAGGGTGTGGACATCGCGTTCGACGTGTACCCGTACACGGCCGGCAGCGGGCCGCTCGTCGAATACTTCGACCCCGCACGTCCGGATCTCGACCTCCTGGAGGTTTCTCGCATCGCCAGCTGCCCGCCATTTCCGGAGCTCGAAGGGCGGATGCTCGTGGAGCTCGCGGCGGAGGCGGCGACCGACGTGCCGACGTTCGTGACGCGCATCCTCGCGGCGCCCGGTGGAGAGCGCACCCTTTGCATCACGTTCACGATGGGAGACGAGGATCTGGAGCGCAACCTCTCCCACCCCCATGCCCTCATCGGCAGCGATGGGCTCGTCGACTTGAGCGGCAAGCCGCACCCGCGTCTGTTCGGGACTTTCCCCCGCGTGCTCGGTCATTACGTCCGTGAGCGCGGGCTCTTGGCGCTGCCGGAAGCGATCCGCAAGATGACCCACGCTTCGTGCGAGCGCTTCGGGCTCGAGGAGCGCGGGCGCATCGCCGAGGGCATGATCGCCGATCTCGTGCTGTTCGACGCCGACACCGTCACGCCCCGTGCGAGCTACGACGACCCGAAGCGCACGCCGAGCGGCATCGAGTGCGTGGTAGTGAATGGTGCGATGGCTTATCGAAGTGGCGCTATTTCCCGGGCGGGACGCGTTCTCGGACCTCGGCGCGCCGCCCGCGTGTGACTGCCGGCCGGCCCAGGGCGAGGCCGCTCCCTCCGCTGAACGGAGCGAATGTCCTGCATGGCGAGGGGTGATACGCTTGCTGTCTCGTACGGTAGCCGCCGCCGGCACCGGCACGGCACCGATTCGCACCGCGCATGGCAGACCCTCGCATTCCGCTCGCTGGACGATTCGCCTTCGCGGGCCTCTTGCGCACGAGCCAAGGGCCACGGCGCTGGCTCGCTACCGAAAGTGACACCGGGCGGCGCGTGATCGCGGTCGCAACGGAAGCGGGACGCCTCGCGACTTTGGAGGCCGCGAAGGGGGTCAAGCACCGGCATCTGGCCAGCATCGTGGCTGTCGTCAGAGAGGTGGATCCGCAGTCCTTACCGGACGGAGTCGTGGTGCCCACCGCCGGCGGCATCGCGGTGGCTGAATACCTGCCCGGTACCAGCCTCAAAAGCCAGTTGGACGCGGGGACCGTCAACCCAACCAAGGCCGTCGCGTGGACGCTGCGGCTCGCGGAGTCCGTACAGGCGTTGCACCAGGCGGGTGGCGTGCACGGCGCGATCTCCCCGCGCAGCGTCGTGGCCGAGCCGGAGGGGCGCAAAATAGCGCCCGTGCTCTCACAGTTGCTCGCGCAGCCGGTCGGCGCGTTCTGCCCGCCCGAGCGTCTGCGAGGGAGCATGGAGACGTCCGCGGACGACGTCTGGGCTTTGCACGCCTGCCTCTTTGCGATGTTGACGCGCGAGGCGCCCTTCAAAGGTGGAGCGCGCGACGCGCTGCTCAGGTCGATGCTCGCAGGCCGCCCTAAATCTCTCGCTTCGTTCGGGGTGGACGAGCCGGTCCTCGACGAGATCTTGATGCGCGGCCTCGTGGGCGAGAAGCGCCTGCGCGTGACGGATTTGCCCGAGCTCGCTCAGGCGCTGGACGGGTGGGAGCGTGACCGGACGGTGATGCCGCCGAAACGACCGGCCATGCCACGCCCTGCGTCCCGTGGTTTGGCGGACATCGCCTCGGGGGCGGCGCTGGGCGCGTCGCGCGACGACGGCGTGGTCATCGATGACGACCTGCTTCCCGACGACGAGGGGGCCGAGCTTCGTCCCGCGCCACCTCCGCTCGGCAGCGGGACTTCGCTCGTGGCTGCTCCGCCCATCGCTTCGCCGCCATCGCTCCCGCTGCCTTCACTCGCGGTCCCGGCGCAAGCGTCGCTACCTTCCAACGCGGAGGCGGCCGTCGCTGGCGGCGGCGCCAAGCGGGCGAGCAAGCGCGTCTCCATCAATCCATTCGAAAAGAAGAAGCAGCTCTGGCCGATGTTGCTCGGCGCGGCACTGCTCGGTGGCGCCGGCGTTTACCTAGCCGTCGCCCCAGATTCTGCGCCGACGACGCCCTCGGCAGCGCCCACGCCTCCGCCTGCGCCTCCAGCTACGACCGCGGCCAAGTCGGTCAAGAAGCGCCAGAGCGTCGCCGAAGACCGGGACGCGTGTGTGACGGCTTACTTCCCGGACGGCTCTTTCGTGGGCACGCCCACCTTCGAGTTCTTGTGCTCGGACAAGGACTTTCGCGAGATCGCCACGAGCTTGAACCAAATGGTGGTGCCTCCCGCTCCGAGTCCCGGTAGCGGGGGAGGGCCGCCGACCGACACCGCAGCTCCGGCGGACTCCGCTAAGGCGGACGCGGCCGTCAGAGGCTCGGGCCTGGATTGGTACGAGCTCCCAGCGACCGCGATTATCCGCCGCACGTGTTGCGTGGCCTCGGCGCCGCTCACGTTGCCGGAGTCGGCGGGCTGGTGCGAGCAGCTGCAGTCCGCGGTGCGCCGCATCGCTGACGACAGCTCCAAAGCCGTCGACCTCGCGCCCGCTGCGCGGGACTTCGACAAAGCCGTCAATTGCTTGTTCGCCAACAAAATCGCGCGCCCCTATCCGTACGAAAAGCCTCCCTCCGAGGCCAACCGCGCGGCATTTCAGCAATTTTTGGGGCGCGCGGCCGTCAGCGACGCGCGCCGTTGAGCCAAGGAGCGCCCCGTGACCCGTCTCGTCGTGCTCGACTCGTTTACGCTCGATCCGGGCGACAACCCGTGGACGGAGCTCGAAGCGCTGGGCACGCTCTCCGTCTACGCGCGCAGCGAGCCGAGTGAAATCTTGGAGCGCGCGCAGGGTGCGGACATCGTGCTGACCAACAAGACGCCGCTCGACGCTGACACGCTGCGAGCCATTCCGAGCTTGCGCGGCGTGTGTGTGCTCGCGACCGGCGTCAACGTGGTCGACGTGGACGCCGCGACCGCGCTGGGCGTTCCGGTGTGTAACGTGCCGGCGTACAGCACGGCCAGCACCGCCCAACACACCATCGCGCTGCTCTTGGAGCTCACGAACTGGGTCGGCAAGCACGACCGCGCGGTGCACGAGGGCGTCTGGAGCCGCTCGTCGGATTTCAGCTTCACTTTGGCGCCGCTCACGGAGCTGGACGGGCTCACGCTAGGCGTGGTCGGCTTCGGTGCCATTGGCCGTCGCGTCGCTGAGGTCGCTCGGTCCTTGGGGATGCGGGTGCAGGCGGCGGGCCCGGCTCGCACTGGCGATCCCGAGTGGCTCGTGCGGGTCGAGCTGGACCAGCTGTTCGCTACCGCGGACGTCGTGACGCTGCACTGCCCGTTGACCTCCGAAACGCGTGGCCTGGTGAACGCGGCTCGTCTCTCGCGCATGAAACCGAGCGCTCTACTCGTCAACGCGGGGCGCGGCCCTCTCGTGGACGAAGCGGCGCTCGCCGACGCGCTGACGCGTGGGGCGATCGCCGGCGCGGCCGTGGACGTCTTGAGCGAAGAGCCGCCCCCGTCCGACAACCCCCTCTTGTCGGCGCCACGTTGCGTGATCACTCCTCACAATGCCTGGTCGACCTTGTCGGCGCGTCGGCGGGCGATGCAAGTCGCCGCCGCGAACGTGCGCGCTATCTTGCGGGGCGCACCACAGAACGTCGTCAACCCGCGTTGAAGCTCAGTCGCACAGGGACGCGGCGCCCAAACAGGCGTTACCGTCGTTCGCGACGTCGATGCTCTCCGCGCTTCCGTTCGGACGAGTACACGAGCAGTTAGCGAGCATATTGCTCGGCTGAAAGCTGCATATAACCGTGTAGACGCCCGCCCCGCACGCGAACAGTTGGACGCAGCTCAAGCTGTCTGCGACGCCCATGCCCGGGCAGCTCGCGACGTTCGGCGTGCTGGGCATGCTGGGCATGCTGGGCATGGGCATGTTCGGTTTCTGCGACCCTTTGCACGTTTGAAAGTCGTTGACGACCTTCCCGCACTTCGTGAGGGCGGCGTTGACGGTGGCGTCGCAGTTAAAGCCGTTGGGCGTGAAGAACGGCGTCAAGCACTTGAGCGCGCTGATGCCCAGTGCTTGACACCGCGGCCCGAAGCTATTCACTTCGGACTGACACGCCGTCATGCAGTCTTGCCCCATCAGTCGCTGGGCGCACTGCGTGCCGTAGCCGGGGCAGTAGGCGCTACAGGGAGCAACCGACAAGCTTTCATCGACGCCGGTGGTTCCGCCCACGGACGTGCTCGTGCCCCCAGCCGCCGCGGCGCCGCCGACGCTCGGGCTTCCCGCGACACTCGGTCGACCGCCGTTCGAGGAGCCACCTTCGTCGCCGTCGGTGCTGGTCCCGTAACCGTCCGTATCCAACGCCGACGTGCGCCCTCCGCAGCTCACGAGCGTCAAAAAAGCCAAGCCCCCCGAAAGGCCCCCGATGGCGAGCGCACGCGTCCGCCGAGACCTACCACCTGTAACCAACATGGGCCGAGTATAGGCTGCCCGCTAACCGCAGCAAACAAGCGGACGAGAGGCCTCGCAGCTTTCTTGCTTCGAGATCCGCCAGACCTTCGAATAACAGCGAGGCGTGCAAGTTTGCACCTGAACGCCGCACTGGTCCGAAAAGACGTAGTCGCCGTCGGGCCGCGTGCATTCGGCGGGAGGGGGGCCGCTGAGCTCGGTCTGGTCGGCGCGGCAGCAGCTGTCTGGGTCGCACGCGCGACATTCGCACTGCTGCGTGTGGCTGATGCTCTGTCCTGGTTTGGGTGGAGGATGAAAAAATCCCTGCCACGGCTCCGGCGGGGGTCGGGGCGCGTCCTTCGCGCAGCTGACGAGAAGGAGAGCTATGGCGCTCAGCGTCAAAGCGGAGCCGAGCTTCTGGCGGCGCAACATTCGAACCATGGTACCCGTGACTGGCTCGATACTTGGGGGCCATGGTGGGGTGGGGCGGCTTGGCGTGGCAAGGCTAGTGGAAGCGAGCTCGCAGGGCGAGGAACGGCCGCTCAATGGCGCGGTGAGCGAGCTCCGCCAGCGCGAGCGAGACTGGCAGTCCGATCGCGAACACCACCAACGCGCTCTGCTCGTACTGCGGCAGGAAGCGCCTCACGAGGCCGAGCGCGGTGATGTGCAGCAGGTAAAGCGCGTAGCTGAGGGTGCCAATTCGCTTGAACGGTGGCCACTCGAGTAGCCACGCAAGCCCGTTGTCCGCGCGCAGCGCCACCGCGCCGACGAGGGCGGCCAGCGTCACGGATAGCTCCAAATAAGGAGTCGCAGGAATCGTGAGCCAATATACGCCGAGCGCCAGCGCGAGCGGCGCCGCCGCGCGAAAGCCGAGCACGCGCCGCACGAGCTCGAACCCGCGCTCGCTGTCGAGCAAGAGCGCAAGCAGCGCGCCGCACCCGATGGGCGTCGAGAAGCTCGTGACGACGCGAAAGCCGAGTGACCCGTCGGGTAAGACACTACGGAAGTAGGCATGCTCGGCCAACGTATCGACTACGACGGCCGCGAGCATCAACGCCGCGGCCGGCAAGCGTCGTCCAAAGAGCGCCAAGATCCCGGGCCACACCCAATAGAACTGCTCCTCCACGCACAGTGACCACGAGAAGGCGAACATTACCGAGTGCGGCACGGAGTAGTCGACGAGCCAGTTGGCGGTATAGCTGGCGTGCATCGGAAGACTGCGCAGAAAGTGGCGCGCCACTTCCGAGGAGGCTTGGGTTTGCAGCGCGCGGAGGGTGTAGAGGCCGAGCACCGCATAGTAGAGAGGGAAGATGCGCAGCGAGCGACGTACGTAGAAGGCACCGAGGCGCACGCGGCCGCTTTGGCGGAGCTCACGCAAAAGTAGCGTCGTGATCAAGAAGCCGCTCAGCGCAAAGAACAAATCGACGCCCACCGCGCCCTTGCCCAACACTCCCGGGAGCAGTCGAGGCGTCGCGTGGTGCCACACGACGGGCAAGATTGCCAAAGCCCGCAGGCCGTCCAGACCCGGCAGGTGCTTGGTCTCCAAGAAGCGTTGATGCTCGATGGCTCGAGCGGGAGAAGCCGAGAAGAGGTGCAAGATGGACGCCGTTCTGCGGCATCGACTATAGACGCGTCATGCGCGCGGCACGCCTCGGGCCCATCGTTTTCCTGCTGGCGGCCTTGTGCCAGTGCCGAGGTGAGCCGGCGCCGTCCCTGTCCCCCGCAGCCCCGCCCGCTCCTCCTGCCGGCGCGCCGGCCCCCGTGCCCGTCCCCAGCGCTTCGCCTGATTCCGCGCCGAGCGAAGCGCCGGCCACCGCCGCTGCTCCTAGCGTGAGCGCGGCGCCGCCGAACGCGGAGGTGGCCGAGCCGGCGCTCCTTTCGGCCGACGGCACGCCCCTACCGCAGACGGAAGAGCGCCCGTCGGTGACTAGCCCCCTCTTTCTCCGTCGCATGCAGCGTCTCGCCGACGCCATCCTGACGGGTGACGTAGAGAGGGCGCGCGATACGTTCTTCCCGCTCGTCGCCTACGCGCAGGTAAAGGACGTCCAGAAGCCGGAGCGGGACTACCGCTATCGGCTCATGGCGCACTTCGAGCGCGACGTCCGCGAGTACCGCAAGGCGCTGGGGCGGGACGCAGGGCGCGCGGAGTTTTTGGGCGTCTCGGTTCCAGAAGAGCGCGTGCAGTGGATGAAGCCGGGCAAAGAAGGCAACCGTCTCGGGTACTTCCGCGTTCTTCGCTCGCGGCTGCGCTTTCGCATGCCGACCGGCAAAGAGCAGTCGCTGGAGCTCACCAGCATGATCAGCTGGCGAGGCGAGTGGTACGTCGTCCACCTGCACGGCTTCGACTGAGGCGTGCACGCGCTCGCAATCGCCGCTCGCGGCATAAAGTGCCGACGATAATGCATCGCCCAAACATGTGAGCGGCAGTGTCCGCGCGGGCTCGTTGGTGCGTACGATCCCGCCTCCGCATTGCAAGGATGTGAGGGCGCCGTGCAGCACTGAAAGCCTCGCGCCCCGGCCAAACAGCCGAGCATGTTCCGCGGCGTTTGAAGCAATCGGTGCCTGAGTTACTCCTCAGCAAATCCTGTTGCAGTTGGTAACCGGCGGTGCCAAAGATCGATGTCGAGCCGCACCCGAGGGGGCGTTTCGGTCCGGCACACCATAAGCACATGGCCAGCGAGGCAACTATCCAAACCATCTCCAAAGCGTTAGGGGAGGCTGACGAGGGCCCCCTCGCGCAGATCCAAGCCGTCGTCACGGCACTCGGAGAGGAGACCTGTCTGTCGCTCCTCGCGGAAACAGACCGCATCGAGAAAGCCGGCGGAATGGAGCGTGGAGACGGCAAAGGTCGTCGCTCACCCGGCGGCGTATTTTTTTACCTCGCGCGCCAGAAGCTGCCGAAGGAACAACGCGCCGCCATCTTCAACGACAAGATGCCGCGTGAGGCCAAGCCCGAGGGTTGGGTGCCGGAACAAAAGCGTCCGAAGGAGTCGGAGCGCAACTTCCCACGCCGTCGGGTGTTCGAAGTGAATCCGGGCTCGTCTCGTTTTGGGAGCTCTGGTAGCGCGCCCGCCAGTCGTCCGTTCGGTGCCCCGCCGAGCAGCAGTCGCGGTCAGTGGTCGCCACCTCCCACGCCGCCTGGCACGCACGTACCTCCTCAGTTGCCGAATGCGATTGCGCGCGGCAAAGCCAAGCTGGGTATCCTGGAGGCGCTCGGCTCGCTCCACCCGGACGACCAGTACCTCGTCCTGTTGGAGCTCCTCGGAGACCTCCACGCCGTGTACGGCGCGAGCGCGGACACCGCGGCGCCGGACTCCAAGGTCGCGCCCGAATCGAAGTCGGCGCCGACCGCCATGGCCACGCGCGCTGCGGAGCCGGCACCGGCGTCCTCAGAGCCTCCGCCGTCGCCCAAGCGCAAAGCGCCCGCTCGTAAGTCCGCGAAAAGCGGCTGATCCGCTGACGCTGCAGTGCGAACCGACGGCTGCCTCTGGCGGTCGTCGGTGCGGCAGTTTAGCGACTATGTGGGGAAGGGTTGCTTCCCTGATCTAGTCCGAGCATAAACTACCGCCGCTTGGCGAGATATTGGGATGGCGCGATCGTTTTGGCGCAACCGCGGCGGTGTGTGACCGATTGCGCGGTGTGTCCCTGTTCGGCTTACCTGAGTCGTTTGGATCGCGCGGCAGACGCCGCCCGGGTCGCTCCATGACAGACGAGAGGGATAAGCCTAGCCGCCTCGAGAAGTCCTCCGCTCGCACGACTGCGCGCGACGTGCCGTTCGTGCGCGACGCTGGCAGTGATGCCGAGCCAGCACCGCGAGGTAAGCGTCCCGAGCAATTGCCCCGCGACCCCACGTACGAAGCAGAGCTCGCGCAAGTAGAGCTGGCAGTGCTGCGCAATCCGGTGCGGCGCGACGATCCTTCGACGAAGCAAGGCGGGCGCCGCGGCTACGCGCCAGCTCAGACGGAAGCGCCGGACAGTGTGACGCCGGAATCGCCCGGTACGCGGCTGGGGCGCGACGCACAACCGAGCAGTCCCCATCCTCCGAGCTCTAGCGGTCGTTCGGCGGCCAGCGGCACTCTGCTCTCCATCGGCGGCGTGGATCCTCGCGCGAAGACCGAGCGCACCCTCGAGACCCCTCGCATGTACTTCAGCCAGGCCGACGCCGGCGGCGAGGTGTACTTCAAGCCCGGCAAAATCCCCGCCGTCACCGTTCATCAAACCTTGGAGACGGAGACGGTGAAGCTCGCAGACTCGATCGATCCGCGTCGCGCGAAGACCCTCCCGCGCATCGATCGCCACGTGTTGGCTCGCTATGTGGAGGAGGAACACCCGCAAGAATCCGCAGCGCCGAGCGTGCTCACCGGCCCTGGCAGTAGCGTGGACTTCGACGAGCCCGCCTCGCTGCCATTCGAGGGCGCCGACGACTACGAGCCCGCGTCCTCGCTCGGAGAGCACGAAGCGGGGCAGATACACGCATCGCTCAGCCCATTTCGCGACCACGCGGAGCCAAGCTACTCGTTCGACGGCGTGCCAACGCGCGCGGAGCCGCTCGCGGCACGGCGCGCGTCGGACATTCCACCATCGCTCGGCCCGGATCCGAGCACGGTGCCGACACAACGCGACTTGCCGATGCACCGCATCGAAGCAAGCCTGCCGCCACCGCCGGCCGTGCCCTCCATCGCGTCGCCTTCGGATCCGACGCCCGCGCTCGCAACCGCGCACGCTATCGCCGCCAGTAGCGCGCCGAGCTTCGAAGAAGAGCCAGTCGAGCTGGACCACACAGTTCGCAAGCCTTTGTGGATTAACCTCACCGCGTTCGGTATCGCGCTCCTCCTCACGATTGTGCTCGGCTTGTGGCTCACGCGCTCACCTGCGCCGTCGCTACCCGAGCAAGCGCAGCCGGCGGCCGCTCCCGCCCCCGAGCCGGCCGTGGACATTGCCGCGCCTTCGCCGACGGAGCCTGTGGTGGAAGCGGAGCCTCCGGCGGCGGTGACGGCCACCGCCGAGCCCCTCGTCGCTCCGCCTTCGACGCCCGCTCCTGCGGTCAGGGCTCCCAGCAAGCCGTCCTCCCTCTCTTCGAGCCCGAACGGCTCTCGCAAACCAGCTACGACCAAAGCCACTCGCGAAACCATCTTCTGAACCTCATGCGTCGCTCGTCCCTCCCACGCCTGCTGCTTTCACTCGTCGTCCTGGCCCCCGTCGTGACGGCGCTTCCTGCGCGCTCGCAAACCAGCGCCACCGAGACCGCCAAGGTCACTCAGCTGTTCAAGAACGGCAAAGCGGCGTTCGGCAAAGGCGACATGTCCGAGGCCGAGCGGCTCTTTTCCGAGGCGTTCTCATTGAGAAAGAGCTCCGACATCGCCGCGAACCTCGGCCAAGCGCAGCTGGAACAGCAGAAGTACCGCGCCGCCGCAGAGCATTTTCAGTGGGCGCTCGCCAATCTGCTGCCCAGCGCGTCCGACGCGCAACGCAAGGCGGTGGAGACCGGCTTGGCCAAATCTCGCGCGGAGGTCGCTGCGCTCCGCCTCGACATCAAGCCGGAGGGGGCCGACGTCATCGTGGGCGAGCAGAACGTCGGCAAGGCGCCGATCGCCGGCGGCGTGTACGTCGATCCGGGAGAGGTCATCGTTTCCGTGAAGCACGAGGGCTACATCGCCATCGACAAGCGCGTGATGGTGGCCAAGGGCACCGAGCAAGCGGTGGAGATTGCGCTCGTCCCCAAGGACTCGGCGACCCCAGCCGAGCCCGCGCCGCCCGTGGACTCCGGCTTGAAGAGCGAAGTCGCGAGCTCTCCCGGCGCGGACGCGCTCCCGAGCACCGGTACCAAGAGCCTCGCGCCCGCGTACATCGCGACTGGTGTGGCGGTCGCGGGCGGAGTGACGGGCTTGGTGCTGCTGCTCAGCGCCAATTCCAAGACCGACGACGCCAATCAAATTCGCGACGACTTGCAGACGCAAGGCGGTTGCGGCGACGGCGGCACTGCGCCTGCTGCGTCCTGTGCAGACCTCGTCGACCGCCGCAACAGCATCGACACCACGCGCAATATCGAGATTGGCGCCTTCGTGGTCGGCGGCGTCGCGGCGCTCGTTGCCGGCTACTTCTACTGGGACGCACTGTCGCATCGTCCGCCTGCGGACAGAGCCGCCTCGCGCTCACCCGCGCCTCCGCGCTTGGCCCTCACACCCAGGGTGGATCTGACCAGGGCCGCCAGCCACGAAGGCGGCGCGCTACAATCCGTGAAGCTCGGACTTTCGGGGACCTTCTGAGTCTCGCAGGTATGGAAAATAACATGCGTACTTTTGCTTATTCCGCTCTCGCGCTCGCCCTTGTCGGCCTCTCTCTCGGGCACCTGTCCGCGTGCAGCAACTCGTCAGGGGACTGCAACGCTACCGCCACCTGCGGCGCCGCCAGCGGCACCGCGAGCAACACCTCCGGCACGGGGGCGGGGGGCAGCACGGAGGGCGGGAGTGACGGCGCCGGCACGTCGAACACGGGCGGCGGCGGCGGCGGCTCTGCGGGGGCGGGCGGCACCGTCGAATGCGAAGGTGACGTGTCGGACGACGCAGCGTGCTGGGCGAATAACGAGCACGGTGTGTTCGTCTCGAACGCGCACGGCAACGACGTGACGGGCAACGGGACGAAGGAGTCTCCGTACGCGAGCATCACGAAGGGGCTGAGCTCGGCTGCGGGCAAGAAGGTGTTCGTGTGCCTGGGCTTGAAAGGCGACTACACGGACGAGCTCTCTTTCAACGGTAGCGAAGACGTCTCCATCTACGGCGGGTTCGAGTGCGATAGTTGGGAGTACAGCACGACGCGCAAAGCGGGCATCAAGCCTGCAAAGAACATCGCGCTTCGGATCAACAACTCGAAGAACCTAACGTTCGAGAATTTGCGGATCATGGCCGCGGACGCGACAGGCAAGGACTACGACGCGAGCAGCTACGGCGCGTTCGTGACGGATAGCAGCGGTGTGGTGTTTCGGCGGGTGGAGATCACGGCCGGTAAGGGTGCCAAGGGTGCTGATGGGGAGCCGGGCGTGAAGGGGGCTGACGGCGCTGGTCCCGACGTCGGCCAAGTCGGCGAGCCAGGCAAGTGCGACGGTGCAGCAACTGCCGACGGTGTTCCCGGAAAGTGGCCGGCAGCGGTTTGCGGCGGCACTCGAGGAGGCAGCGGCGGAATCGGCGTGCTCGATACGGACGGCGGGAGCGGCGCCTCCGGAATCCCGTCTACGAACGTGACCCCCCCAAACGTCAAGAACCTCGGAGCCGGCGCGACGTCAATGGGAGTCGAAGGTGATCCGGGCAAGGCCGGCTCGGCTGGTACCCAAGGATCGCTTGGTGAGAGCGCTCCGCAATTAGGCACGTTCAGTGCGAGTGGGTACGTGGCGGCAAGTGGGAACGCCGGCACCGACGGATTTCCCGGTCAAGGCGGAGGTGGAGGAGGTGCCAGCTTAGGGCGCCTAGGCTGTCGCGGCGCTAGTGGCGGCGCTGGTGGGATGGGGGGATGTGGCGGCGGTGCCGGTAGCGGAGGCATGGGTGGTGGCGCATCGGTCGGCGTGATGAGCGTGAACAGCGGCGTTGCCCTAGAGAGCTGCACGGTCAAGTCAACTGCCGCTGGCATGGGCGGCGGTGGCGGTAACGGCGGCGGTCTCGGAGTCGGAGGCTCCGGAGGTGATGGAGGTGCACCGGATGGTACCGGCAAAGTCGCTCGTGGCGGCAAGGGCGGGGCCGGCGGCAACGGTGGTATCGGCGGCTCCGGCTCTGGTGGGACGGGCGGCGCTTCCTACGCACTGGTCTTCGCTGGCACGACGCCCCTGTACGTCGCGGGCGACACCACGCTCACGCCGGGCGATGGCGGCGCCGCCGGTCCCGGAGGTCAAGTAGACGCGGAAGCCCCCAAAGCTCCGGACGGCGCGGAAGGCATCTCCGGGATCGAGCTCGAAATTCAGTAGCGCAGACGGGGGAAACGTGAGGTCACACGACGTTTCGAGAGGCGTAGGGCGGTGCTTCATCGCGTTGCTGACACTTTTGCCGGTGCTGGTTGCTTCATGCACTGAACGGTTCGGCGCTAACGACTGCCACAGCAACAATTCGTGCGCTGCCGATGGCGGCGACGCGGCGGCGACGCCGAATGGTGACGGGGGGAGCTCGGAAGGCGCTGGCGCCATGAGCGGGACGACCAGTGGCGCGGGCGGGGCCGGTGGTGATGGCGCAGGCTCGCCCTGTGCGGGCGACGTGGAGGACGACGCGGCGTGTTGGGCGACCAACGACTATGCGGTCTTCGTGTCGAACATGTACGGCGATGACCGGACCGGCGACGGAACGAAAGGCGCGCCCTTCGCGAGCATCACTAAGGGCGTGCAGGCGGCGTCGGGCAAGAAGGTCTTCGTCTGCTCGGGAGCTAAGGGCGACTACACGGAGACGCTATCCTTCGAAGGACTCGAAGACGTCGCGGTGCACGGCGGCTTCGTCTGCGAGACATGGGCGTATGCGAGAGCGCGCAAGGTCGGCATCAAGTCGCCGACGCCCATTGGGCTCGAGATTGCCAAGGCGCAACGGCTGCGGCTCGAGAATTTTCGGATCACCGCCGGCAACGCGAGTGGTTCCGGGTACGACGCGAGCAGCTATGGTGCTATCGTTACGGACAGTCGAGACATCGTGTTTCGCCGCGTGGAGCTCCGGGCCGGTGAGGGAGCCCCGGGCGTGGATGCCGCGGCTGGTGCTTCAGGCGCGGACGGCGCTCTGCCGGGCGAAGCGCAGAACGGGCGAAGTGGAAATTGCAAAGCGCGCAGCGTGACCGGCGGCTATTGGCCAACGGAGCCTTCGTGCGGTGGCACGCGAGGTGGAGACGGAGGGGACCATCACTTAGATGGTCCCGAAAACGGACAATCAGGCTTGCCGATGAGCAACGTGGCGCCTCCTAGCCGCGAAAATTTCGGAGCGGCCGCACGTGACGTGAGCGAAAGCGGAGAGGCCGGCGAGGTGGGCTCGCCCGGAGAAGACGGCGCTAATGGTGAAGCCAACCTGCGAAGCGGGGCTTTCGATGCGCGAGGTTACGTGCCTTCCAACGGAAACCGCGGTGCCGACGGGTTTCCGGGGCAGGGAGGCGGAGGCGGCGGCGGCGCCCTGGGCGACGGGTCTTGCCCCGGCAGGAGCGGCGCGGCGGGGGGCATGGGAGGCTGCGGCGGAGGCGCGGGGCTGGGCGGCGTCGGGGGTGGGGCATCCGTAGCCCTGCTGAGTGCTGAGAGCTCTGTTTTGCTTGAGCAGTGCGAGCTCACGTCGGCAGCGGGCGGCGCCGGCGGACGAGGCGGAGGAGGGGGTGTCGGAGGCCTTGGCGGAATCGGCGGTGAAGCTGCGCCCGGGAGCCCACAGCCGCAGCCCAAGGGCAAGCCAGGCGGCGATGGCGGCCGCGGCGGGGACGGCGGTCGGGGCGGATCCGGTTCCGGCGGAACGGGAGGACCTTCGTACGCCGTTGCGTTCTCGGGAATGAAGCCGCTCTTCGCAGCCGACACCCAGCTCACGCCGGGAAAAGGCGGCTTGGGAGGACTCGGCGGTCAAGTCGGTGCGATGCCGGCGGCGCAGAGCGGCGCCAGTGGAAACTCCGCGGCGGTACTCGACATTCGCTGAAGCCGCTTAGCGTGGGAAACGCCACTGCTCGTAGCTCGCCCACTGCGGCTCGGCTTGGGGGAACACAGCCACGCCGAGCTGCTCCAAGTAATAGAGCGGGTAGGCGCGCGAGAACACGAACACGGGCGACAAGATCACCGTGCCCAAGTACGGGATGGCCGTCATGCAGCACGTCAAGCAGGTGAGGATGGAGGCGACCATCGCGATGCCGACGGCGAGCACGAAGCGAAGCAGGTAGAAGAGCACCAAGCCGCCGACGTTGCCGGCCAGTACCTCGCTCCGGCAAGCCGCCCACGCGTCTTTCACGCGTACGTTGCGCACGACCATCAGCGGAACCACGAAGTCGTCCAGCAGCGCGGAAACGATGGCCGCCGGTATGCCGACGAGTAGCGCGGCGAGCGCGAACGTCGCGTAAGCGGCCCACGCCCGCGGCCCCCACAGCTCGCCCGCCAAAAAGGCTGGAAAAGCGACCGCGACGCCGGCGGCGGTGCTGCCCAAGAACAGGAACCAAGCCGTCAGCCCTAGCGCGGCGCGAAACTTGAACAGGCTGAAGCCCAGCTCCGCCGCGCGCGTCCACTGCGCCGAGACGTCGACGCGATCCCACACCACGGACTCCACGAACATCAGCTTGGCCCGGCTCGAGAACCACAGCACCACCAGCCAGATTCCGGCCGCGAGCAGCAGCGCGCCGAGCCCGAGCGAGATGTAGAGCGCGGCGTCCGCCTCGAACGCGCGCACGCCGTCTTCGAACGTTCGACCCAGCTCCCCCAGACCGCCGCCCGAGGACGACGAGGACGAGGACGACGGGCTCGACGGAAGGCCGGTGGGGAAGTTGATGGAGCCACCGCTCTCGCCGCACTGAGCCAGGAATACGGTGAAGCCGAGCGCGAACCATTTCTCGATCTTCACCGGGAAGAGCAGCTGCTTGCTGCGCTCCACGGCCTTGCTGATCGCGTCTGCGGGGGAACCGGCCATGTCTCAGCGCATGCTACCGAGCGCCGAGCCTTTCAGGCCAGGCTTCTTGCGCGCTCGCCCAAACCTTGGATGACCGAGTGCAGGCTACGCAGCCGCACCAGCTTTTCTGGCCCGAAACGCGACTGAATGCCTTCTGCGAGCGCGGCCACGCGCGCCGTGCCACCCGTGCAGCACACCAGGTCGATGCCCTCCGCGCCCAGCCCGCTCTCACCCAGCGTGGAGTCGAGCGACCCCAGAATCTTGTCGACTTGGGGAGTAGAGAAGGTTTGGAACTCTTGGCGGCCGATGGTCTCGCTGATGTCGATGCCTGGATAATCGAACGTGAACTGCGTCGACTCTTGGTCGGAGAGCGCGCGCTTGGTCTGCTCGATGGATTCGAAGATCTGAAAACCGAGCGAGTCCTCTACCAAGCACAGCAGCTGGTCGATGTGCTGCTTGTCGTCCTTGCCCAACGAGCCGCTCTTGATGTCGCGCAGGAACGTCATGATGTCACGCTGCGCGAGCAAGCACGTCTCCGCCGGCGAGCACAGCGACTCCATCAACGGCTTGGGCATGCTGAGCACGTTGGAGCCGAACGGCACTTTGTATTTCACGTCCGCGCCGAAATGGCGGCTCACCTTGTGCCGCATGATCGAGCCGTCGAACGCGTCGCCCGCGACCGACACGCCGCCGACGGCGAGCACCTCTACTTGAGTCTCGCCCGGCGTGAGCCGCGCGACGGTGTAGTCCGACGTGCCGCCGCCGAAGTCCGCCACCAAAACCACTTTTGGCTCGGTCAAACGGCTGCGAAAGTCGTAGGCGGCCGCGATGGGCTCCGGGCAAAAATACACTTCGTCGAAGCCAGCGAATCCGGCCGCTTCCGCGAGCCGCTCTTCCGCGAGCCTGTCGTTGTCGTCGCTGTCGGAGAAGCGCGCGGGTCGACCGAACAGGGCGCGCTTTACGTCTACGCCGTAGTGTTGGTTCGCGCGCCCACGCATCTCGCGCAAGAACACGCCGATGAGCTCCTCCAGCGCGACGTTCTTGCTACCGATGCGCGTCTCCTCGAAGCTCGGCATCGGCAAGAAGCGCTTGAGCGACCGCAGGAAGCGACCCCGCATACCCTCCGCCACGTAGCGCTCCAGTGCCTCCGCACCGAAGTACCAGTCGCGCGTCTCGGAAAAGAAGAGGATGCTGCGAAACACGGAGGGGTCCGCCGCGTGCGGATCGAGCGCCAGCGGCTCGTCCACTTGGCGCGCGCTCACGCCGCAGAGCAGCGAGTTACTGGTCCCGAAATCGATCGCGTAGAGCGAGGGCTTGTCTTCGAGCATGGCGGGGCGGAAAATGCGCTCGACGGCCCACCTTTACAATCTGTGAAGATTCAGGCACCCTCGGTTCAGGGTATCTGGATGGGCGGAAAACGGCGCGGCCAGCTGGTGTGAGCCTATCGCACCTCACGCGCAAGCTTTTTCGCGTCTTCGCTCCGCGTCGGTAACCGCTGCGGCCTACCACCGTACACCCGCCATGAGCCGCACCGTCAACGGCTACTACTGCCGCAACTGCGCCGATGTGGAGCTCGCCAAGAAGGGTATGGATCCCGCCAAGCCCGGCCGCGAGTACTCGGGCGGTGAGGTCTACGTTCCGCCTCCGCCCGAATTGAAGCCGCCCCTCGGCGTCAATGCCCCCGACAGGGCTGGCGGCCCGCTGGGCACCCGCCTCAACCTGCACGCCTGAGGCTCGACACGCCTGGCGCGGCCAGAGGCTCGACACGCCAGAGACTCGCCAGTTCCTCCACGCGCTCCGGGGCCACCCGTCCCGGGGTGCGCTGCAACGCGCGCCCTCGGTCGCAGCGACCAGCCACTTTCCAGTCGGGGTCGCTCGGGCTTGGCGGCGCCGCTCGACGACGGAGCGCTTTTGGACGCCCTCGGACTGGTAGGCCTGGTCACCGGCAGCCCAGCTGGGCTGCCTCGCACCAAACGAAGCTCGGCCTCCCTTACCCAAAGCGCGCAGACTCGTCGAGGCGGCCAGCGCCGCGCGAGCACGCAACACGCAGAGGAGCCCGAGCCCATGCTCCAGTCAGCGAGGTGGCTCACGTCGTCCGTCGCGGCGCCTGCACCGCCTGCACCGCGCAGATGGCGACCCTTCGAGCTCATCGAGCGCGCCGCGCCTGACTCGCGCACGCGACGGCCGAGCCGGGCCGCCCGGCGTCACGCGATGCTCGAACGACAACGACGTCGCTTCTCGCGGGCCGTGCCCTGAGCAGGGTGGCCGGCGATGAGCGGTAGCCCCTCCCGGACTCGAACCGGGACGACCTTGCGGTCCGAAGATTTTAAGTCTCCTGCGTATGCCGATTCCGCCAAGGGGCCTTGGTGGGCGACGCCATAGCACCGACGCGCGGCCGATGGGAACCGCCGCGTGCGGGCAGCGTCGGCGAAGCTGCCGGACGGCTCCGGTCGCTTCGCCGAGCCGAGGGGAGGTCAGGCGCCCATGGCTTTGCCGGTCTCCAGCACGGACTTGAGGTCGCTGAGGATCCAGCTCCAGCCGCCGGTGCCAGTTTCGGAGAATTTGGACCCCACCATGGCGGCCATGATGGGCTTGCCGGCGAGCTCGTGGGTGACCGTGAGGCGCGAGAAGCCGGACTGGGTGGGCTCGATTTCCCAAGTGACGCGCGTGAAGCCTTCCTCGCGCTGAGCGTCGGTGAAGAGCATGCGGTAGGTCTGAACTAGCTTGTGCGGCGGGTTCAACTCGATGACCTCGCCGTCTACCAGGGTTCCTTGGATGCCCATCGCGACCATGGCCTGGCTGGCCTTACCTTGGTAGCTGCCGCCCGGACGAAGGTCGTACTCCGCGGGGCCTTGGTAGCCGTAGCGCGCGGTCCATTCGGGCTTGGTGATGGCGTCCCAAATCGCCTGTGGAGAGGCCTTGATGTAAATTTCGTAGATTTGCGTGGGCGCGGTCTCGGGGGTGGTCATCCTGCAGTCTCCAGTTGGGTTTTGAGATCGGCGAGCGCAGAGACGCGCCGCTCGGTGTACTTGTCGATCCAGCGATCGTGAACGAGCCGGATGGGCACGGGGTTCAGGTAGTGGAGCTTGGTGCGCCCCGCGCGGCGTGTGAGCACGAGGCTCGCTTGCTCGAGCACGCGTAGGTGCTTCATCACCCCGAAGCGTGTCAAGAGTCAGTCCGTCCGTCACGAACAAGCGGTCGAGCAGCGCGCGACGGGTCGGGTCCGAGAGTGCCTTGAAGACGGCGTCCTCGCGCGCGCTCTCAGCTTCGACCATGGTCCTTCGATAGGTGACCCAGAGGTCACATGTCAAATCGACTGTAAAACACCATATATTTCAACAAGTTGTGCGAGGGTGGACGCCGCGCTGCTCAGCCTCGCGCCCTCGAGGCGGGGATCGCCGAAGCGAGGACGCCCCGGTGGGAAGCGGCGCCGCTCAGGGGCTGAGCACGAGTCGAGTGGGCGAGGCGATGCCGTCACTGCCGAGTGACACCGCGAACGTCTTCACGGTGCCTTGGTGCTCGACGGTCACGTTCAGGGTTTCGCCGGGCCGGCCACGCAGAGTTGCGCTGCCGTTCACGACCGGTAGGGGGCCGTCTGCGGTGGAGACCTTGGCCTCGGCAGGGACTACCGCGATGCTAGCGGTGACGACGGGCACGCTAGCCGTGACGGATGGCGCCGCGCCGGAGCCACGCGCAAAGTAGTAGGCGGAGCCGCCCGCAACCGCCGCCGAGAGCACCGCGACCGCGAGCATGGTCGTCTTGCTGGAGCCGCCGGGCGCCTGGGGTTCGACTCGTCGCTCGTGCGCGCTGCCGCCGATGGTGGACGTGGCGCCCACGTCTTTGGGGCGAATGCTCGGCTTTTGTCCCAGGTTTTTGCCCAAGTCCGCGATGCGACGGGCGGCCGAGTCGGACAAGCTGACTTTGAGAGACAGCTCCCCGCGTTGCTCTTCCGAGAGCCCCGTGAGCTGGCTCATGGCCACGCGATCCGAGTTGCCGGTGAACATCTCCAGCGACTCGATGAGGGCGCGCACGGTGGGGGTGCGGCGCTCCACGTCGCGCTCCAGCCCTTTGTGCACGACGCGTGACAGCTCGCGCGGCACCCAGGGCGCGGCCGCCTCCAGCCGCTGAATCGGCTCCGTGCAGATGGCGACGATGAGCTCACCGAGCGAGCTCTGCCCGCCCCACAGCCGCTGGCCGGAAAGGAGCTCCCAGAGCACGACCGACAGACTCCACACGTCCGTGCGCTCGTTGACGTGCTTGGCGTTGCGCGCCTGCTCGGGCGACATGTACATTGGCGAGCCGAGCATTCCGCCCGAGCGCGTGAGACTGTAGTGACTCGCG
Source organism: Polyangiaceae bacterium (assembly GCA_029266615.1). Classification (GTDB taxonomy): domain Bacteria; phylum Myxococcota_A; class Polyangia; order Polyangiales; family Polyangiaceae; genus PMG-095. Next base: position 81,258 of record JAQSWN010000021.1, on the reverse strand, counting down.
CCGGAGCTGACCCCCATACCGGCGACGCGCTTGGCGACCCCGAAGTCACACACTTTGACCGTGATTTCCGAGCTTTTCGCGGCTTCTTGGAGGAAGAGATTGGCCGGCTTGATGTCGCGGTGCACGACGCCGCGCGCGTGCGCGGCCGCGACGCCGCGCGCCGCTTGCACCACGAGCCGCACCGCCACCTCCGGCGCGATTGCGCCCTGCTGCTTCATGACGCTGGAGAGATCCACACCCTGGAGCAGCTCCATGATGATGTAGGGGAAGCCGAGCCGGTCGTCGCAGCCGGCGTCCACCGTGCGCACCACGTTCAGGCTGTTGATGGCGCTGGATGCTTTCGCCTCTCGGGCGAATCGCTGCAGCGTGGAGGGACTGGCGCCGTGCACGCCCGCGGAGACGACCTTGGCCGCGAGCTTCTCGCCTCCGTTGGCCTCTACCTCGTAGACGTTGCCCATGCCCCCTTTGCCGATGAGGCGCTGGACCAGGTAACGACCGTCGAGCTTTTGCCCGATGAGGCCGAGCTCGTCCATCTCCGTGAGCGGAGCGGGGGGCAGGGAGGTGGCGGCCGGTGCTTGCCGAAGGTCCGCGCGCTCCGCCGTGGTGCGCTTGCGATCGTTACTGGCGGCCGCGATTTTTGCGGGGTTGAGGAGCTCGTCACCGCCAGAAAAGAGGCGGAGCGCGTCCGCCATGTCCTCCAGCGTGGCCCAGCGCTGGTTCGGGTCGCGCTGCAGCGCTTTGTGAACGATGAGCGCGAGCGGCGCTTCTACCCACGGCGCGCGATCCTGAAGGCTCGGCGGATCCTCGGTCATGATCGCGGTGATGACGTCGAAGACGGCGTCGATGTGGCTGTAGGGCGCCGCGCCGCACAGCATTTGGTAGAGCGTGGCGCCGAGGCTCCACACGTCCGTGCGCTCGTCGACGTGCTTGCTGCTCTTGAGCTGCTCGGGCGAAACGTAGTCGGGCGTGCCGAGCTGGCTGCCGGTGGCGGTGAGCTCGCTCTCTCCGCCGATTCGTTTCGCGATGCCGAAGTCGCACACGCGCACGATGATTTCGTCCTCTTCCTCGTCCAGGATGAGGTTGCCGGGCTTCACGTCGCGATGGATGATGCCGATGCGATGCGCCGCGCCGAGACCACGCGCGGCTTGCAGCGCGATGCGCACGGCCGTCTCCGGCTCCAGCGCGCCCAGCTCTTCGATGACCCGGTCCAGGTCACGCCCCTTGAGGAGCGGCATGACGAGGAACAACAGACCCGTGACGCGGTCGGCCCCCGAGTCCAGCGTGCGCACCACGTGCGGGTGCTTGATGCCGCGCACCAGCTCGCTCTCGCGCAAGAAGCGCTGCGTGGTCTGGGGCCCCATGACCTCTGCGCTGAGGGTCTTGAGCGCCACCTCCGTGCCGGTCGGGGAGAGGGCGCGATAGACCGCGCCCATCGCGCCCTGGCCGATCAGCGCCTCGAGCCGGTAGCCCTCTCCGAGCGTCTTGCCGACGAGCGCCTGGGCTCTTTCTTCTGCGGAATCGCTCACCGGACGGACTTGGGCACGAGTAAGCCCCGATAGTACCGAGCAACGGCACCGCTCGACCAGCGCCGTTTGCGTGGCCTTGGAATTTGGCTTAAGCGATGAGCGCCGCCGTCATGAAGAGCAAGCGCGTCGTGAGCGAAACCACCAAACCACGGGTCCTCGTCGTCGCGGGGTCGGATTCGGGAGGTGGCGCGGGCATCCAAGCCGACATCAAGGCGATAACGATGCTGGGCGGGTTCGCGACCACGGCCATCACGGCGCTCACTGCTCAAAATACGCTCGGCGTGCAAGACGTGCTGGCCGTCGACCCCGCCTTCGTGGCCGCGCAAATGAGGTCGGTGCTCACGGACATCGGCGCCGACGCGATCAAGACTGGCATGCTCGGCTCGGCACGCGTGGTGGAGACCGTGGCGCGCATGTGCGAAGGCCTTGCCTCAGGGGTCCCGCTCATCGTCGACCCGGTGATGGTCGCCAAAGGTGGAGCGACGCTCTTGGACCAAGGCGCGATCGACATGATGGTGCTGCGGCTGTTCCCGTTCGCGTCGCTCGTAACTCCCAACGTGCCGGAGGCCGAGAAGCTGACCGGCCTCCGAATCCGGACTGCCGACGATTTGGGGCGCGCCGCCGACGCGCTGCTCGCGCTCGGTCCAAGCGCGGTGCTCATGAAGGGCGGGCACCTCGAAGGCGACACGGTCGTGGACCTGCTGCGGACGGCGGACGGCGCCGAGCATCGCTTCGAAGGGCCGCGCATCATGACCAGGTCGACGCACGGGACCGGGTGCACGCTAGCGTCTGGCATCGCAGCCGGGGTCGCGGAAGGGCTCACCCTGCAAGGTGCGGTGGCCCGCGCGCGCAAGTACGTCGTCGCGGCCATCGAGCACGCTCCGGGGCTGGGCAATGGCCATGGTCCGCTCGAATTCGCGCACCCACTTCTGGCCGCGGCCGCGGCCGCCGCGCCTGAGCGTGCTCGGGGCTGACGTGCGCTCTTCGGCGGAGCAGGCTATGGTCAGCCCATGTTGCGGCTAGGCGAGGTGGCTCGGCGTCGCGTGGGTTCCGCCGCGTTCCTGCTCGGATTATCGACGCTGCCGGTCGTCGCTGCCTGCACCACGAATCATGACGCGCTCGCTCGCCAGCCTCCGGCAGGTGGCTCGGGCGGAACGGGTGGGAGCGCCGGCTTCGGCACCGGCGGCTTCGGCAATACGGGTAACGAGGCCCAGGGCGGCCGCGTGAATCCAGACGACGAGCCACTGGGAGACGACGTGCTCACCGTCGTCAACGGCGTGGTCGACGCAGCCGCCGTGCGGCTCTGCTTCGCGCGCTTGGACGAAGAAGGCAACGCGGAGCTCGTCGGTTCGCCTTTGTCGGAGCTCGCGTACGCCGGCCACGTCGTGCTCACGGAGCTGCCAGAGCTATCGTTCGACGAAGATGTGATTCAGCCCTGGGTCATCGCCGGCGACCTTGCGCGAATCGAGGACCTGGACTGCGCCGACGCCGTGGACGTGGCGCGCGAAGCAGAACGGATTGTCGAACCGGAGCCGGAACCCGAACCGGAGCCGGAGCCCGGAACAGGCGGCGCCGGTGGCGCGGAGGGCGGAGTCGGTGGGGCACCCGCTGCAGGTGACGCCGGGGAGGCCAGCGGCGCGGATGTCGCGGCTCGCGCCGCAGCGAAGGGGGAGAAACCGGCGCTCCGAGCGCGAGCGCTTCCGGCCCTGCCCGCCGGTACGGTAGCGATTGGCCGCAGTATCCTGATGGTGCTCTCCGGCTGCTTGGGCGGCGCCGCCTACGACGGGAGTGGCGTGAGCTCGGTGTGTGGCGACGACTATGCTCCCGACGCGCCGACGGTGCAGCCGGTCGTGGTCAAGCTGTCGCGCGAGCTCCGGTTCGACAAGGTGGCGCTCCAGGGAGTGCACGCCGCGCTCGCCATCGGCTCCGCCGACCTGCGCGTCGAAGGGGGCAATGGCAGCACCGCGCTCGTGTTCGCAAGCTCGCTCCGCTTCGGCGAGATCGCGCCGCGCCCGGCCGACACACGCTTCTCACCCGCGGAGCTGGGCCTGGCCGACGCGCGCTTTGGCTTGCAAGCCATCGGCGCGGGCGCGGCCGTGTTGCACGAGGCGCCTTGGCCGAGCGTGCTCGAAGCCTCCGGTCTCCCGGAGCTTGCGGCCGGGCGCACTTACACGGCGGTCCTGCTCGGGCCTGCGCCGAGGCTGTTCCAGGGCGGCTGGTGGAACGCGCCCGCGTTCGCGTTGGTCGACAACGACCCCACGCGTCAGTGATAGAGGGAAACCTCGGCGAGCTTTCCCTTGGCTTCGTTGATGTGCGCGCTCGAGGGGAAGCGCCGAATGAAGGTACGGAGCGTGGATTTAGCGTCGTTCCAGGCTTGAATTTCGAGCTGCGCGTGAGCGAGCGTGAGCGTCGCTTCGTCCATGACCTCTTTGTCCGCCGAGGACTCGGAGAGCTGCATGAGCAGCGGGATGGCTTCGCGGTGGAGCCCGAGCGCGATGAGCGCGCGGGCGAGCTGATAGTTGGCCTGCGGGCTATGCGCGGCGTCGCTCTTGTACTGCAGCGACTCGCGCAGGGATTGCTGCGCCTCGTGCCAGCGCTGCATGCGGATATGGTCCACGCCCGTCTGGTAAGCGATGAGCGACAGCTCGTTCTTGGCCCGCTCCACCGCCGCCTCGAAGACGGCGCGCTCCGTGGGCGACAGCTCCAACTTACTCACGCCCGCGTAGCCGTCGATGATTTCACGGCGCTTGTTCTGTAGCACCAGCCGATAGAACTCGGCCGCCTGTCGAGAAGCGGAGGTGCGCGCCTCTTCGCGTTGCACGGAGAGCTTCTGCTCCTTCTCCATCTGCTCGAGCTGGTCGTGCGTTTCCTTGTTCTCGGCCCGCACGGTGTCGATGCGAATGTCCCAGGCGAGCTTCACGAACACCAAAATGATGGCGATGGTGACGACGTAACCCGTGGCGCTCGTCACCAGCACGCGCCGCTCCGAGCCCTGCTGCCGCTTGGAAATGCTCTTCAGGTCGGCGGCCAGGGCGTTGACCAGGTTGTTGGTCTTGATCGTCAGAGCGCGGCTCTCGACGATCTCGCGCTTGACCTGCTCGAGCTCGTACTCATCCATGGATGCGGCGATACTAGCTGGACTTCCTTCAAAGAATGCGAGGTTGCAGCGTTTTATGGCCTACGGACGGGCCCGGCCGGCTTGCACGGTCCCGGAACGTCATGTAAAGGAGGGCCCCCGCTGGGGCCTGCCCAGCTCGCAACAGGACGGAAGCGATGGATACGAGTGACATTCGCAAGGGTTTGAAGCTGATGATGGACGGCAACCCGTACGTGGTTACGGACTTTCAGTTCGTCAAACCTGGCAAGGGGCAGGCGTTCACGCGCACGAAGATGCGCAACATGCTCAACGGCAACACCATCGAGCGCAACATTCGCTCTGGTGAGCGTTTCGACCCGGCGGACGTGGAAGACCGCACGCTGCAGTACATCTATCAAGAGGGTGAGAACTACGTGTTCATGCACCCGAAGACCGGCGACCAGGTCATCGTGCACCAGGACATCGTGGGCGACGCCCACGGCTTTCTGATGGACGGTATCGACGTCACGATCACGATTTACAACGGTAACCCCGTCTCGATCGAGCTGCCGCCCCACATCGTGGCGCAAATCACGGAGACGGAGCCGGGCGTCCGCGGCGACACTGCCAACAACGTGACGAAGCCGGCCAAGATCAGCACCGGCGCGACGGTCGCGGTGCCCATCTTCGTGACGGAGGGCGAGTGGATCAAGATCGACACCCGCACCGCCGCGTACATGGAGCGCGCCAAAGCGCCCGCTAAGTGAGCGCGTCCGTCTTCACGGCCGTTTGAGCAGTACGACCCTGCCGTCGCTGACACACGCGACGGCAGCGCGGTCGTTCGCCACGACACAATCTTGCGCGCGTCGCGCATCTACGGGCGCATCGGGCAGCTTCCACAGCTCCTGAGCAAGGCCGGTGACGACGAGACCGAGCGGCGTCGACGCGACGAGCCACGCGCCGTCCGGCGAGCGCGCGGAGCCTGGGCTAGGGAGCGCCTTGCCCGCCTTGCGCGGCTCCGAGAGAGAGCCGGCGAGCAGCACCGAAAAGCCCTCCGGGCCGCTGGCGACCGGCACCGGATCCGGACACGTGAAGCGCCCCTTGCAGCCACCGGGGCGAGGCGCGAGCAGGCGTGTCGGCACGCCGTTTTGCGGGGCGCCCGCGGCGTCAGTCAGGCCGAGCTGCACCTCCGAAGAGTCACAGGCGCAGAGCGAGCCGCTCAGCCGCTTGCCGCTCCCGTCCGTCACGTCCAGTGGCCAGGGGGGAGCCGCGCCTTCACCCTCCAGCGCCGTTTCGGTGGCGCCGTCGCGCGAGACGCGCACCACTCCCGTTTCCGTAACGATGAGGAGCGCGCCGTCTTGCTCGAACCAAAGTGGGCTCCAGTGCGGCCCCTTGGCGAGCTTCGGCTTCGTGCTCAGCGCGCTCGCCGTCGGAGTGACCGCGAGCAGCCGCTTGGTCAGCTCCTTCGTGATCGACTTCTCGGCGTCGCTGGAGAGCTTCTTGAAGTACCAGTCGCTGCGCGACAGCACCGAGACCGCGCCGAGCGCGTCCTTGGCCGCGAGTCGCGACAGCACGTCCGCGCGCGCCAGCGCGTCGACGACGCCGCTCAGATCATCGCAGCGGATGGGCGCGCCTTCGGAGTCGAAGACGCGAGGCGTGGCGCCTTCCGCGCATAAGGTCGCGAGCAGGCGACGCACGGCGTCCACCTCTGCCGAGGCGCTCGGTCCCGCCTTGCTCAGGATGCTCTTGGCGGCGAGCGAAAGGGAGGTGCGCGGCTCGGAGGCATCTCGAGATACGCCGGCGGCGCGATCCAAGAAGGCGAGGGTGGCACTTGCCTTCGCGCCATCCGGACCGGTCAGGGTGAAGACGAGCTTCACGTCGTCACGACCGTCGCCGTCGCGATCGGCCGAATCTTCGTCGATGCCGAGCGCTTCCCCGGCGGCCGGCTCCGCGACGCGCAGCGTGAGCACCTCCGGTCGTGCGCTAGCGGGAGCAACCACGCTCACGGCCCGGACCGGCACACGCGCCACGAGCCCCGCCGGGCATGTCGCGGTCGTATCCACCAGCACGTTGCTGGCGCTGGTTTGCACGAGGCGGGTGGTGTGCACGCAACCGGGGGCGATGGGCACGAAGCTCGGCTGCGCCATGACCTGGCGCGGTTTGCCGCCCGGGCTGTAAGCCATGAGCAAGCCAGGCGGTACGTCCCGTGCGTCTCGCTCGGCTTTGACCCAGGTGACGACCTGCTGCGTGTCTCCCTCGCCGAGCAGCACCGCCCGGTCGAAGGCGTAACGAGCCGGCGCCTCCAGCGTCAGCTCTCCCATTCGGAGCTTCCGGGAGCCCTCGGGGGCGACCACGGCGGGTGCGAACTTCCCCGGCTCGGGCTTGGCGCTGGCGCTGGGAGCTGGCGCGGATGCTTCCGACGCCGGTACGGTGGTCGTCACCCCGAAGGGCGTGTACGGCTTCTCCTTCTCGCAGCCGTTACAACCGAGCGAAAACAGCGGCAGTGAGAGCACCGCCGCGGCCCAGAGCTCAGCTCTTTTTCCCATTCTGATCATAGACGTAGAAACCGCGGCCCGTCTTACGGCCGAGCAGCCCGGCCTGCACCAAGTTTCTGAGCCCCGCGCAGGGGCGGTACTTCGGATCGCCGAAATCCCGATGCAGGATTTCGGCGATCGAGAGCACGGTGTCCAGCCCGATCAAGTCGGCGAGCTCCAGCGGGCCCAGCGGGTGACCCAGCCCGAGCCGAGCCCCCGCGTCGATGTCCTCTTTGGTGCCCACTCCTTCCTCGAGCGCGAAGCACGCCTCGTTGAGGAGAGGAATGAGGATGCGGTTCACCAAGAAGCCCGGCCGGTCTTGGCTGACGATGCTCTGCTTGCCGAACCGGTCCGCCAAGGCCACCACACTCTTTAGGGTAGCCTCGGCCGTGAGGGCGCCGCGCACCACCTCCACCAGCTTCATGACCGGCACCGGGTTCATGAAGTGCATACCGACGACCAGCTGCGGTCGGGTCGTTTCCCTCCCCAAGCGCGTGATGGATAAGCTCGAGGTGTTACTGGCCAGGATGGCCGACGGCTTTGCGAGCGCGCTCAAGCTCCGGAACAACGCCGACTTCAGCTCCAACGATTCCGGGGCGGCCTCGATGACGAGGTCCGCATCCGCGACGCCGAACAGCGGGCCGCCCGTACGGATTTTCCCTACGACGTCGGCCGCGGTGCCAGGAGGCACCTTGCCTTCGCTTTCTTGACGCTCGAGTCTCGCCTTCAATTTGGCGACTGCCTGCGCCGCTTGCGATTCGGCCTGGTCCGACAGGACGACCTGCAGGCCGGCACGCGCCGCGACCTGCGCGATGCCCGCGCCCATCTGGCCGGCGCCCACGACTGCCACGCTTTCAATCGCATTCGGTTCGGTGCTCATGCGTCGGTGCCCCGCGGTCGCCGGTAGAGGTAACATGGCGGCCGGATGCTCGCGAGGCTGCTTTCTATCGTCGGCTTGTGCTCGGCGCTCGCCGCTTGCGGTGCGGCGGCGTCACCGCTGCCTCGCGCTACGATGCTCACCGAAAAGGGCCAACATGAGGAGGCGGCATGGCTTCTTCGCGGCTACCTCGCCAAAAATCCCGCCGCGCTGCCGGAGCGTCGCCTACTGGTCCGCGTCGAGGCGTCACGTGGGCAGCTCGGGGCGGCACAGGAGCAGGTCGCGCAACTGGAGCGGCAGCTCGGACCAAAGAGCCCCATCCCCCTCGTTGAGCTGGGGCACGCGATGGAGCTGGCGCACCGGTTCGACGAGGCCCTTGCTGCTTATGACGCAGCGGCCAGGCAAGCTCCGGCGGACCCACTCGGTCCTTTGACCGGGGGCCTGCGCGCGGCGAGGTGGGGCGAGCTGGAGCTGGCGGCGCCACGGCTCCAAGAGGCGGTCCGACGCGGTCCTAAGAATCCCACTGCCTGGCATGCCCTCGGCCTAGTGCAGTTATCGCGCGGGGAGCTCGTCGCCGCCGAGCGCGCCTACCGGGCTGGCCTCCTGGCCGACCCGCGCGCTCTGGAAAACCGAGTCGGCTTGGCGACGCTGGCGCTGACACGGGGCGATCTCGCCGCTGCGCTCGTGCAGTACGACGCCATCGCCGCAAGTAGACCGAGCTTTGCCGACGCCCAGCTCGGCCGGTCCTTCACGCTCATGGGACTCGGGCGTTTCGAAGACGCGCGTCATGCGCTCGACCGCGCCGCTCGCCTCGGGGCAAGCCCCGCGGTCGTCGCCCGACAGCGGCGCGAGCTCGCGCGGCGCACATCCGCTCACCCGGCCTCCGTTCCGGCTCCGTAACGCTCCAAAACCGAGCGGTTTCGAGCGCTTGTAACGCCTCATTCCGCGGCGTACTCTCGGCGGCCCTCGCTCTTCTATGCGAGGGAGGGACCTCCGCGACTGACACCCGATCTGGCTCCGAGACGTCATGACGTTGGCTTCCGCCAAGAGCCGACCACCCACGCTCGGAAGTGGCCCGCCCTGCTCTCAGGGCCTCGGCTGAACGAGGAAAAGAAAAGCTAAATGGATTCTCAGACGATCCGCACCGCGCTTGGAAAACTGCAGGCAGAACCGGGTTCGAAGCAAGCTTGGGAAGCGCTGCAAGCGTCCGTGAAGGAAGAAGGCGGCGATCTTTCGAGGGAGGAGCTGGCACGGCTCCTCGACGCCGCGCGCGAGAAGCATGCCGAGCGGGGTGAGTGGCTTGCGGCCGGCAAGCTGCTGGAGCTGGCGGTCGCGCAGGCGCAAGGCACGCCGCGCGAGGGCGTGTTGGTGCGTGAGCAAGCGAAGCTCCTTTCGGAGCAGCTGTTCGACGAAGACGGCTCTGCCGTGGCGTACTTGCGGCTGCTCGAGATCCAGCCGAACGACGAAGAAGCTTCCAAGGCGCTTTCGGATCAGGAAAGCCGTCGGCAACGTCACGCCGACCTCCGCGCGAGCTATTTGAGCGAGGCCGAAGGCGCGAGCGACGAAGCCTACAAGAGCGCGATGCTGATGCGCGCCGCGGAGATGGACGTCCGTTTCGGTAGTGACGAGGCCGCCTTCGAAGCGGCCGTGGATCGACTGGAGCAAGCCGTGCGCTTGGATCCGACGAACGAGCCCGCGAGCCGCCTGCTGGAGCACCTGTACCGGCAAAAAGACCGTTACGAGGACGTCGCGGGCGTGCTCGAGCGGCTCGCCGATCGAGGGGAGACGGCGCAGGCGCGAATCGCGGCGGGCGTGCGCCTCGCGCGCGTGTACGCGCAAGAGCTGGGGGACACAGAGCGCGCCGCGCGCGCCTACAACAGCGTGCTGCGAGACGGCCCGGACCACGCCGAAGCCAAGGAATTCCTCTCGGATCTGTATTCGAGCTCGGAGCGCTGGGCGGACCTGGTGGTGCTCTACGAGCGAGAGGTGAAGGCCAAGGGCTCGAGCGACGCCGAGCGCATCGGCGACATGCTGCAGATCGCGATGCTGCACTGGAAGAAGCTGGAGAAGCCGGCCGACGCGGAGCCGTGGTTCGAGCGCATTCGCAAGGTCGAGCCGGCGAACCCCGGTATGCTCGGCTTCTTCCGCGAGTACTGCGCGGGCTTGAACGACGACACGCGCCTGATGGAAATCCTTCAGAGCGCCGCGCGCGCGCTGCCCGAAGGTAGCAAGGACCGCACGCAGCTCAGCGCCCAGCTGGGCAAGATGGCGGAAGGCCAGGAGAACGCGCAAAAAGCGGTCGAGCAGTACAAGAGCGTGCTGCGCCAAGACCCCGACAACGTGGAGGCGCGCGACGCGTTGAAGCGCCTGTACAAGCAGACGCAGGGTTACAACGCGCTCGTGGAGCTGCTCCGGCAAGAGCTGGAGCGGCTGCCGAACGAAAAGTACCAAGAGCGCATCACGGTGCTGCGCGAGGTCGCGACCGTCTACCGCCAGTACATCAAGAGCGACACCGCGCTCCTCTCCGTGCTCGGACAAATCGTCCAGCTCGACGACAAGTTGGACGAGCAAGACGTGGTGGAGATGCGCGAGCTCGTCTCGCTCTACGACAAGCTCGGCCGTCACCGCGACCTCATCACCAACCAGATGAAGCTTGCGGAGATCACACCCGACGTCGAGGAGAAGAAGGAGCTCTACCGCGCCGCTGCGCGTCGCTGGCTCGACCAATTCTCCAACGCGCAGAACGCGACCGAGGCGTACGCAGCCTTGCTCAAGGTCGCTCCGGACGACCGCGAAGCGCGCGAGCGGCTCGAGGAGCTGTACCGCAAGCGTCGCGCCTGGGCGCCGCTTTACGAGCTGTATGCGGCGGACTTGAAGCAAGCCGAAGGCGTCAAGCAGCTCCCGCTCTTGCGCGAAATGGCCGCGCTCGCCGCGGAGCGCTTGAACCGCCCGATGGACGCGATCGCGCTCTACCAGCAAACGCTCGAAATCGACCCCACGCGGGGCGAGGTCCTGGACGCGCTCGAGAAGCTCGCCGAGCGCAGTCGTGACTACCCCACGCTCGCCTCCGCGCTCGAGCGTCGCGTGGAGCTCGAGGGGGAACCGGCGGGAAAGCTCGCCGCGTTGCAGAAGCTCGGCACTGTCTACGCGGACCAGCTGCAAAACGCGGAGAAAGCCGTCGACACTTGGCGCCGCGTGCTCGCGCTTTCTCCGGGCCACTCGCGCGCGCTCCGCGTCTTGCGAGAGTCTTACTTGGGTGCGGCCGACTTCGACGCGCTCGAATCCCTCTACGGCAGCCAGAACGACTGGGAAGGCTTGTCCGAGGTTTTGTCCACCGCCGCCGATCGCGCCAAGGACAAGGAGAGCAAGATTGCGCTGTCTTACCGCGCGGCGCGTGTTTACGAAGAGAAGCTGAGCCAGCCAGAGCGCGCCTTCCGTTCGTACGATCGCATTTTGAGCGTGGACCCGGCCGACACCCGCGCCGCGCGCGCGCTGTTGCCGCTGTACGAAAAGGACGAGAAGTGGGCGCGGCTGGTGCCGCTCTACGAGCTCTTGCTCGAGAAGTCCGAGACCGAGTCCGAGAAGCTCGAGCTACTCGGACGCCTGGTGGACGTCTCGGGCAAGCGCCTGGGCGATCGCAAGGCCGCGGCGGGTTACGCACGCAAGGCCTATGAGCTCTCGCCTGACAACGCGCTCTCGCTCGAGATGCTGGAGGAAACGTCGCGCGCGGCCGGCACGTGGGATTCGTTCGTGGACGTGCTGGAAGCGCGCCTCGCGACCGTGAGCGCAGAGGTGACGGACGCGCCGCCCCCCGTCGCGGCCAAGGATTCGGCTCCCGCCGCGGCGGCGCCGAAACGAGGCAAAAAGGGCAAGAAGAAGCCCGACTCGGCTGAGCCCGCAGCGGCCGCGGAGCCCGTCAAGTCCGCGCCGGAGAGCGCGCGGCGCACGCTGGAGCTGAAGCTCGCGCGAGTGTACGCAGACGAGCTCTCTCGCACGGACGACGCGGTGAAGGTGTACAAGCAGATGCTCGAACGCGACCCGGCGGATGCCGACGCGGCGGGCGAGCTGGAAGGTATCCTCCGCCGGCACGACCGGCGCGACGACTTGCGTTGGCTTTTGGAGCTGCGCGTCACGAGCGCGCCTTCGGACGAAGAGCGACTGCGGCTGCTGGGCGAGTGGGCGACGCTCGAAGAAGCCGTGTTCGAGTCGCCGGAAGCGGCGATCAGGCTCTACCGCCGCATGCTGGAGCTCGCGGGAGCGGACGACCGCGCCCTCTCGAGCTTGCCGCGCTTGCTGCTCTCCGCGGGGGACGCCGCCAGCGCCGCGCAAATCATCGCCCAGCACCGCGACGCGGTTTCGGGAGAGGTACGCGCGGAGCGCGAAGTCGAGCTGGCGGAGCTGTATTTGGAGAAGCTCAACCGCCCGGCGGACGCGCTCGCGAGCGCGATTTCGGCTTTGAGCTCGGACGCGCAAAGCCCGCGGGCCATGTCGGTGTTGGAGCGGCTGGTGAACGTACCCGAGGTGCGCGCGCGCGCCGCGGATGTCCTCGCTCAGCGTTACGCGAGCGGCGGTGAGGCCCGGCGCGAGGCGTCGGCTTTGACCGTCCTTCTCGAGCAGGTCCAGGAGCCGTCCGAGCGCTTGGCGCTTTACGGTCGCTTGGCGGACGTTCACGAGCAAAAGCTCGGCGCGCACGGCAGTGCGCTCGACGTCGTTCTCCAGGCCGTGCGCGAGTTTCCGAACGAGCTCGCGCTCTGGGACCGCGCGGACAGCCTGGCCGGCTCCGCCGGTCGCCCCACGGACTTGGCCGAAGCCCTGCGCGAGGTGCTGCGCGGTAAGCTCGACGCATCGCTAGAGAGTGAGCTCTCCGAGCGCGCGGCGCGGCTGCACGAGGACAAACTAGGCGATCCGATCGGCGCGACTCCGTACCTAGAGCGCGTGCTCTCGATTCAGCCCAGCAATGAAGCCGCGTTTCAGCGGCTCAAAGACATCCTCACCGCCGCGGAGCGCTGGGGTGAGCTCGAGGCGCTGTACGACCGCGCCTCCCGCGCGACGGACGACCTCGGCCGACGCGTGGACATGCTCGTGGAGGTAGCGCTCATCTGCGAGGAGATCATCGAGGACGCCGCGAAAGCGACCACCTACTACGAGCGCATCCTGGAAATCGATCCCGGGCACGACGCCGCCATTCGCGCGCTCGACCGCTTGTACCTGAAGCAGGGCAAGAACCCGGAGCTCTCCGCGTTGCTCGAGCGGCGCTTGGAGACCGCGACCGGCGACGACGTGTTCGAGCTGAAGCTCCGACTCGCCAAGCTGCAGCTGGACCTGCTCTACCCGGAAAAGGCGATGGGTCACGTGGAAGACGTGCTGCGTGAGCGCGTCGGTGACTACGAAGCGCGCGAGCTGGCCGAGCGCATGCTCGCCATCGGCGAGCTGAGGCCGCGCGCGGCCCGAGCGCTGGAGACCGTCTACGAGACCCGCGACGAAGTGCGGGACTTGGTACGCGTCCTCGCGATCCGCCTCGAGTCGCTCACGTCGGCGGAGGTGGTGGAGGAGCGCCGCGAGCTGTTGCGCCGAATATCCATGCTCCGGGACGACCGGCTGCATGACGACCAAGGCGCGCTCGACGCGCTCGCGGAGCTGGTGCCCATGGATCCACTGGACGCGGAGGCCCGCACGCGCCTGCTGGAAATCGGGCGTCGCGTGTCGGCCCACGAGCGCGTGGCGGACGTCCTCACCAAAGCGGCGGAGAAGGCAGATACGTCGGCGGCCAAGGGAGAAATCCTCACCGCGGTCGCGCGCACCTACGAAGAGCTGCTGGCGGATCCGAGCCGCGCGGAGGCAACCTACCGCCGCATCCTGAAGCTGGACGAGAGCGACGCCGCGCTCGTCTTGCCCGCGGCCAAGTCTCTCGAGCGTCTCTACATATCCTCCGGAGAGAGCCTGAAGCTGTCGGAAATGCTCAAGCTCCAGGTCCAGCACGAGCAGGACGGCGCCGTTCGGCGCGAGCTTTTCGGCCGCCTCGGCACGTTGAGCCAGAGCGTGCTGAACGACGAAGCGGGAGCCATCGCCGCGTGGCGCGCGCGCGTGGAAGAGAATCCCGACGACGCCGAGGCGCTCGCCGCGCTCGACCGACTCTACGATAGCGCTGGACGCTACCGGGACTTGGTGAACGTGCTGCAGCGACGCCGCGAGGCCAGCACTGACGCGGAGCTGCGTCGCTCGCTGATGACGCGGGAAGCCGAGACGCTGTGGAAGAAGCTCGACTCCGTCCCTGAAGCCATCGACTCTTACCAAGCGCTCGTCGCCGAATTTGGCCCGAGCCGCGACTCGCTCTCCGCGCTCGAGGCTCTGTTCGCTTCCGCCCGCCGCTGGGAAGACTTGTCGGACACCTACGAGCGGCACCTCGGCTTGTGCGACACGGATGACGAGCGGCTGGACATTCTCGCCAAGCTCGGCGCCATCAAGGGCGAGCACCTCGCGGACGAGCCGGGCGCGATCGAGGTGTATCGTCGCGCGCTCTCGATTCGCACGACGCACGACGCGAGCCGCGCGGCCCTCGGCAAGCTGCTGGAGTCGCCGGAGAACGCGACCCGTCGCGAGGCCGCGCTCATCCTCAAGCCTATCTTCGAGGCGGAGGGTAATCACGAGCGGCTCTTGACGACGCAGCTCATCGAGGTGGATACGACCGACGATCCGATCGAGAAGCTGAACGGCCTCGAGGCAGCGATGAAGGTCGCGGAGGGACCGCTCAACGACCCGCAGCGCGCCTTCGGGCTCGCGGAGCGCGCCGTGCGCTCTGCGGTCGGCCATGCGGATCTGGTTCCGTGGTTCAACCACCTGGAGCGCCTGGCGACGGCCACGTCGCGCCAGGCCGAGTACGTCAAGCTGCTGGCCGAGGTCGTGCCCGAGATCTTCGACGGCGAGGTGCAGCTGATCGTCACCCTGAAGATCGCGGATTTGGCGCGTCACCAGCTCGCCGATCGTGAGCTTGCGCGCACGTATTACAAGAAGGCGCTCGAGCTCCGCGCGGAGGACAAACGGGCTCTATCGGCGCTCGAATCTCTTTACGAGGAGAGCGGGGACGCGCGCAATCTGCTCGAGATCCTCGAGCGGCGAACCGAGGTCGCCGAGAACGACGAAGAGCGAAAGTCGCTGTTGTTCCGACGCGCCAAGCTCCTCTCGGAGGCGCTCTCCGAGCGGCGCCGCGCGATCGAGGTGTACGAGACCATCCTCGACATCTCGCTCGAAAGGGACGCGCTGACCGCGCTCGAGTCGCTCTACACCAGCGAGTCCATGTGGGGGGAGCTCGTCGCTCTTTACGAGCGCCAGCTGGACGCGAAGCTGGGAGAGCCGGCCGCCCTGCACGTCGCGATCGCTCGCGTGGCCTCGCGTCACCAGAACAATGTCGGGCGCGCCTTCGACGAGCTCGAGAGCGCGCTCTCCGCCGAGCGCCAGCACGAAGGTGCCATCGCCGAGCTCGAGCGCTTGGTCAACGACGCTCCGGATCCGCAGGAGCGCGCGCGCGCGGCCGCCTTGCTGGAGCCGGTGTACCTGCTCCGCGCGGATTTCGGCAAGGTGATGAACACCATCCGTGCCCGTTTGGAGGCGAGCGGGGACCCGGACGAGCGCCGCGAGCTGCTCACACGGCTCGCCAAGCTGTACGAGGAGCAGAAGGAAGACTACCGCGCGGCGCTCGACACCGTCGCCCGGCTCCTGTCCGAAGATCCGAGCGACACCGGCACCATCGCCGAGCTGGAGCGACTCGCGAAGGTGGCTTCGGCGGAGCGGCGCCTGGCCGAGATCTACGCAGACGAGCTCAAGAAGATCGAGACCGACGACGAGTCGAGCGTAAAGCTTGCGCGGCGCACCGGTGAGCTGTTCCGAGATCTGAACGAGGGCGACTTGGCACTCTCGTTCTTCCGTCGCGCGCTCGCCTTCGAGCCCGAGAGCAAGTCGCTGTTCGGGAGCGTCGACCAGCTTTTGGAGAAGGCCGGTCGCGACGAAGAGCGCGTCGCGCTTTATCGCCAGGGGCTCGAGCATCGCTTCGAGCCGGGGGAGCGCCTGCAGCTGCTGCACACGATGGCGGGGCTACAAAAGGGCGCTCTCGCCAAGCCCGACGACGCTATCGAGACCTATCGCCAAGCGCTGGAGGTGCAGGACGACGACGCGGTGTCGCTGGACGCGCTCACGGAGCTGTACCGTAGCCGCTCGCGGTGGGACGACTTGGCCGAGCTGTACCTGCGCCGGGCGGAGAGCGCGCCGTCGGCAGAGCAGGGGGCGCAGTACCGCCTGGCGCTCGCGCGCTTGCATCAAGAGCAAAACCAGATCGAGCGAGCCGTCGATCAGCTGCAAGAGATCACTTCGTCCCTGCCGCGTCACCAGGAGGCGATCACCGCGCTCGAGCAGCTGCGTAAGCGGCCCGAGCATACGGAACGCATCGTCGACATCCTGCGCCCGCTCTACGAAGCGGCGGACGACTGGCGTCGGCAGATTCAACTGAACGAGGACCGCTACCAGCTCGCCGAGGACGCGGCCGACAAGGTACGCGTGCTGCGCGAAACCGCGGAGCTGTGGGAAAAACGAGGGGACGATCTGAACCGTGCCCGCCGGGCTTTGGAGGCGGCGGTCAAGCTGGACCCGGACGACGCGGACACGCGCGCCGAGTACGAGCGCCTCGTCGAAAAGACCGCGGCTTGGGACGCACTCACGGACGCCTACGAGGCGGTGCTCGAAGAGCACCCCGATTTGCGGGACAGACGCGATATTTTGGCGACGTTGGCCAACGTGCACAACTCGCGCCGGGACGACCCCCGCCGCGCGCTGGCGGCCTACGAGCGGCTCTTCGCGGCGGACGAGAGCGACATCGAGCCGCTCAACAAGATGGAGTCGCTCGCGACCCTGCTCAGCGACTGGCAGGTGCTGGTGCGCGTGCTGACCGCGAAAGCGGAGCTGCTCCCGAACGACGAAGAGCGAGCGAGCGTGTGGCGCCGCGTGGCCGAAGCCAAGCGGGACATGCTGGACGACGCGCCCGGCGCGATCGCCGGCTACGAGAAGGCGCTCGACCTCGATCCCGAGAGCGCGTTCACGGTAGATTGCTTGATCGAGCTGTACGAGACGAAGGGCGACGCGGCGCGGCTCGTCGAGCTGTACCAGCGGCGCGTGGAGCTCACTCAGGACGACGACGACCTCAAGTACACGCTCCTGGTCAGCGCCGCTGCTTGCTACGACAAGCAGCTTTCCGACAAGCGCAAGGCGATCGAAGTGCTGGAGCAGGCGCTGCAGGTGCGTCCCGGCGACGGTGGCGTGCTCGCGTCGCTCAATCGCTTGTACCGCTCGGAGGCGATGTGGCCGGAGCTGCTGGACAGCCTTCGGCTGCAGGCGGGCGCCGCGGAAGGGCCGGCCGAACGCGCGCAAATTCGCAAGGAAATCGGCAACATTTTGGCTTCCAAGCTGGAAAGCTTCGAGGACGCGCTCGACTCCTACCGGCTCGCGCTCGAGGAGGCTCCGACCGACGGCGAGGTCATCGCCGCGGTTCGAGAGATTGGGGGCGGCCACGAAGACCTGCGCCGGACGGTGGCGGAGATCTTGGTACCGGTGCTGGAGCAAAGCGGCCGTCACGTGGAGCTGGTGGACGTGCTGGAGCTGCGGCTCACGGTCGAGACGGAGCCTACGGAGCGGGTGCAGACCCTGCGCACCATCGCGCGCGTGCAGGAAGCGAACCTGGGCAAGCAAGCCGAGGCCGAGTCCGCGTTGCTGCGCGCCATCAGCGAGGTGCCGGACGATGGCGAGCTGCACGTCGAGCTCGAGCGGCTCTCGCGCGCGACGGGCGGCTTCGGTCGCTACGCCGACGCGCTGTCGGATCGCGCGGGCTCGACCTTCGAGCCGGACGTCGCGCGAGAGCTGTACGTTCGTCTCGGTCGAATCGCGGAGGTCGAGCTGAAGGACGATCGCCGCGCGGTGAACGCGTACAAGCGCGCCGGAGAACAAGCCGGCGACCAGCCGGACCTGCTGGACGCGCTGGATCGACTGCATTCGCGCTTGAACGAGCACGAAGCGGTGGCCGACGTCTTGGAGCGACGGGTGACGGTGGAGAGCTCGGATGAGCGTCAAGCGGACTTGTACTTCCGCCTCGCCCAAATTCAGATCGAGCGCTTCCAGGAGCCCGCGCGCGGCTTGGGCTCACTGCGCATGGCCCTCGAGCGAGTGCCCGCTCACGATCCCGCGATCGCCGAGCTGGAGAAGCTCGTCGACAACGAGGAGCTGTTCGAGGAAGTGTCGGAAATCCTCGAGTCCGTCTATCGCGCGCGCGGCATGACGGACCGGCTCGCCAAGCTGTACGAAAAGCGCGTCGGCTTCGCGGACAGCGTGGAGGGGCGCATCGACATGCGTCGCAGCCTCGCCCGGGTCCTCGAAGAAGAAGCCAAAGATCCGCGCGCCGCGCAGCGCGTGATTGAGCTGGGGCTCGCGGAGGCGCCAGAGGACACGGCCCTGCTCGAGGAGTTGGAGCGGCTCGCGCCGATCACCGGCGAGTGGGACAAGGCGTGCCAGGCCCTCGACAGCGCGATCGCGCTGAAGAGTGACCTGAGCCCGGAGTCCGGCGTGGAGCTCGCGATGCGACTCTCGCGCTGGTACCGAGAAAAGGTGGGCGACAACGCGGCCGCGGAAGCGGCGCTCAAACGCGCCCTTTCGTTCGAGGACACGAATGACGAGGTGCTGCAGGCGATCGAGCAGCTCCAGAGCGCGCCCGGTCGCGAGCTGGACCTATTCGGCACGTTGCGTCGCCGCGCTAAGCTCCAGGTGGACGAATCGCGTCGCGAGGAGCTGTATCGTCAGGCCAAGTCACTCGCGGAGAAGAGTGGCGACAGCGCCGCGGCCGAGTCGGTGCTGCGCGAGCTGTTGGCTCAGGACGACACGAACCTGTGGGCGCTGTCGGAGCTGTGTCGTCTCCGCGAGGCCGCTGGTGATTACACGGAGACGTTCAAGCTCACCGTGCGTCAGGCCGAGCTCACCGCCGATGCGGGCAGCGTTCGAGCGCTTCGCCGGCGCGCGGCGGAGGTCGCGCGCGACAAGCTGTCCGACACCGCCAAGGCCACCGAGCTGTTCGAGCAGCTGTTCGAGGACGAGCCGAGCGATCAAGAGTCGGCCGCGGCCCTTCGCGCCCTCTACCCAATGGCCGGGCGGCACCAAGATCTCGGGCGCTTGCTCGAGCGCTTGGTGGACATGGCCGAGTCGCCGAGCGCGCGCACCGCGCTACGGCTCGAGCTGGCGCAGCTGAACCGCGACAAATTCGAGTCTATGGACGCGGCCATCGAGCTGCTCCGGGCCGTGCTCGACGAAGAGCCGGGCCAGAGCGAAGCGGTCGTGGCCCTGAGCGAGCTGTACGAAAAGACGCAGCGCGACGAAGAGCTGGCGGACCTGCTCTCCACCCAGATCAGCGCGGCTCAGGCCCGCGGTGATACGGCGAGCGAGCTCCGTTTCCAGGTGCGGCTGGGCGAGGTTTACGACGGCCGGCTCGGCGATCGCTCGCGCGCCATCGACACCTACCGCGGAGTCCTGGAGCGAGATCCGAACCACCAGGGCGCGCTCGAGGCCCTGGCACGTTTGTACAAGGCTCAGAACGACCTCGCCGCGGCGTCCGAGATCACCAGCCGTTTGCTGGACATGGCGAGCGGCGCGCCCGCCGTCGCGCTGGCGCTCGAGCTGGGCGAGACCGAGCAGAAGCTCGGCAACGCGGAGCAGGCGGCCCGCGCCTTCGAGCGGGGGCTGACCCATGACGAGGCAAGCGCCGAGCTGCGCGACCGCCTGCGCGTTCTCTACCAAACCGAGGGAGCCTGGGACAAGCTGGGAAGCTTGCTCTCTCGCGACGCGGAGCTCGCGAGCAAGCCGGAGGAAGCCATCAAGCTCTTGCAGCGCGCCGCCCAAATTCAGAGCAAGGAGCGTGGCGACCACGTCGCGGCGGCCGAGCTCTTGGAGCGCGCCAGCAAGCTGAAGCCGGACGACCGCGAAATCCTTCTCGAGCTGTGCGACCAGTACAGCGCTTCCGGTCGTGGCAAGGCCGCCGCCGAAGTGCTGCAGCGCATCGTGGACAGTTTCGGAACGAAGCGCACCAAAGAGCTGGGCGAGATCCACCGGCGCCTCGCCGCCGCATACCTGGCCGATAGCGAGGTGCAGCGCGCGCTAGAGGAGCTGGACAAGGCGTTCCGCATCGAGCCTGGCAACGTCAACGTGCTCACCCTGCTCGGCAGCGTCGCCATGCAAGTCGGCGATCACAAGAAGGCCCAGCAGATGTACCGCGCGCTCCTCTTGCAGAAGCTGGACGAAGTGAACGGACCCATCAAAAAGAGCATGGTCTTCTTCCGACTTGGTCAAATCCACGAGCAGCTGGACGAGAAGGCCAAGGCAGTCCAGATGTACGAGCGTGCGGTGCAGACTGACGGGCTCGAAGACGCCAAGGCACGCCTTTCCGCGCTGAAGGGCTGAGCCGAGGAGCAGCGCCATGCGCTCGACCCTGCCTTACGACCCGAGATCGGACGTTCTTCGGGAAGCAAGCTGGATAGAGCGCATTGGGCGGCGTGCCATCGCCGCAACGGCCACCCTGCGTGCGCTGCTCGGCACTCTGAAGGACGCGGTGTTGTCGGATTTCGCGCCGGGCGTCGCGGCGCGGCAGCTAGTGCACGGCATCATGCTGACGCAGGTGATGTTCACCGGCGTGCAGGCGCTTTCTTTGGTCAGCGCGATCGCCACGCTCATCGGCGCCAGCATCATCATCCAAACCAACATGATGATGCCGGCGGACGGCGAGCTCATCGGCCGAGTCCTCGTCGCGGTCGTGCTGCGCGAGCTGGCGCCGCTCATCACGGCCATCGTCGTGGCGGGGCGCTCGGGTACCGCGATCGCTACCGAGCTCGGCAACATGAAGGTGAACAGCGAAATACTGGCGCTGTCCTCGCTTGGCGTGGACCCGCTTCGCTACGTGGTGCTCCCGCGCATGGTCGGCTGCGTCGTGAGCGTGGTTGCGCTGATGATCTACTTCAGCATCGTGAGCCTGACCGCGGCTTTCACGATCGGCATTCTGACGTCCGGGGCGAGCTTGTCGAGCTTCCAGCAAGGCGTCGCCGGCAGCGTCATGCCCTATGATTTGGCCCTCTTCTTGGCAAAGGGCCTCGGGCTCGGCACCATCGTCGGCTGGCTCTCGTGCCACTTCGGGCTCGAGGTAAAGAGCTCCCCGACCGAAGTGCCGCAGCAGGCGAGCCGCGCGGTGGTGATGAGCCTGCTCGGCTGCGTGGTCTACAACACCGTGCTCACAGCCGGCTTCTACTGGTTCGTTGGCCCCCCGCTCCCGGCCCCATGAAGGACGGGCTCTGGCTCGAGGACGCGGCTTTTCGTTACGGGGACCTGTGGGTGCTGCGTGAAACGGAGCTGCACGTCCCGCCAGGCCGCACCCTGATCGTGACGGGCGACAACGGCGTCGGGAAGTCGACGCTACTCTACGTGTGCGCGGGCTTGCTGAACGCCACGAGCGGGCACGTCTGGCTCGACGGGCACCACGCATCCGCGAAGAACCCGAGCGAGCTGATGCGGCAAGGCGTGAGGCGCGGCTTCTTGTTCGGACAGGGCGGCTTGATGTCCAACCTCAGCGCGTTGTCCAACGTGACGCTCGGCCTGCGCTACCACGCGGATCTGTTCGGCTGGGACGAAAAGGAGGTCACGCAGCGGGCGCGCGACGCGCTCGGCCAGCTGCGCGTCGCTCAGACGGATTTTCATGCCTTGCCGGCGCACCTATCGCTCGGGGTGAGGAAGCGAGTCGCTCTCGCGCGCGCGCTCGCCTTGGAGCCCAATTTCGTGTTCTTGGACGATCCGGACGGGGGCTTGGACTCCGCGACCAGGAACCTCGTTTACGAGCGGCTCATGGGCTTTCGCGACGACTCGCGCATGACGGTCGTCATCGCTACGAACAGCCGGCAGCTCATCGACCGCCTCGGCATTCACCCGATGGAGCTCGCTCACGGACATTTGCTGCCCGAAGACGAGACGCACCGCTCGCGGCGCGCGTGAGCCGCCTCAGGCGCGCATGCGCGCCAGCTCTTCGGCCATACGCTGGCGCGTGAGATCGCGGAGCGCGCGAGAGTCCCCATTCGTCTCCGACGGCTGAATGGGGGGAAGGATGTGCACGTCCACTTCAAGAGGCACGATACGCGCGCTGTGCTTGGCGATCACTTCTTGAGTGCCGTCTACGACGAGCGGGACGATGGGCACGCCCGCGCGCGCGGCGAGCCAGAAGGCGCCGCGGTAGAAGGGGATGAGCTGCCCGTCCGGCGAACGCGTGCCTTCCGGAAAGACGCAGAGCGCCTGACCGGAACGCAGCATGCGCTCGCTCTTGCGCAGCATGCGGCGAATGCTGGGGAGGTGGCCGCGCCGCAGGGCCACGTAGCCGTTGAGCCACATGTTCCAACCCAAGAACGGCGCATAGAAATTCTCGATTTTGCTGACCCACGCCAAGTCCAGGTACGTGCCGTACACCGCGAGGATGTCGCACATGGACTGGTGGTTCACGACGTAGATGCACCCGGTGACGCCGCGCAGGTGCTCTCGACCGGTGACGCGCACGCCCGCGAACGGGGCCCACGTGAGATAATGCGCGCCCCAATACGTGGTGTAGCGGCGTAGCCAGCGCCGCTTCGGATCCCACCAGGCGGTGAGCGCGAACAGCAGCACCGCCGGCACGAATAGGATCGCGCACGTCACGATCAGGTAGGGCCAATAGAACAGGTTGTAGACGGTGAGGCCCACCGGACCCAGTCGCGCCCGACGGCGGCTGCGAGGTTCTGCGTCGACGACCGCGCTCATGACTCGGCCGGTCATAGCTCCTTACTTCTTGGGATTGAAGCTTCGAATATGAGCGACGATCTCGGTCAGCTGCGGCTCGTCGAACAGCTTGCCGAACGGAGGCATCTGGCCTTTCCCGTTGACCACCGCGTCACGCAATTGCGCGTCGGTTCGGCTCGCCTGAAAGGTGGCGTCGGCGAAGTTGCGCGGCGGCGCCAGCCCCTCGGCGGAAGGCACGCCGCCGCGGCCGTCGCGACCGTGACATTTGCCGCACGCCGAGTCGTACCGCTCCTTCGCTTCGGCGCGAGGATCCCCCGGTGCGCCGCCCTTGCACGCCGCGCCCGCGAGCGCGAAGGCCATCGTGCCGATGGCAAAAATCTTAGTTAAAACGCGCATGGGGCGTCAGTTTTTGCCCAACCGGAAGGCGCGCGCAAGGCGCTACCCGCGGCCGCAAATCGGACTATGCTCCGCCCGCCATGCGTATCCGGTCTGCCATTTACTCTCTAACCGTCTCGGCCGTGCTGCTCGGCGTCGTCGCCTGCAACAACAAGAGGACCGAGGAACCCGCGACCAAGAGCGCGCCGGACAAGGCGGCGGAGGCGCCTGCTGCCGCCAGCTCCGTTCCTGCTGCCGCCACCACTACCGCCGCCGCTGCAGAGCCGAAAGCCATCCCTGCGCCGGAGGACGTGAAGGCGCCGCCGGCGGACGCGAGCAAGACCGCATCTGGTCTCGCCACGAAGGTGCTCACCAAAGGCAAAGGCAAGGATCACCCGAAGGACGACGACAAGGTGTCGGTCCACTACACGGGCTGGACCAGCGACGGAAAAATGTTCGACAGCTCGGTCGCGCGCGGCGAGCCGACGAGCTTCGGGGTAAACCAAGTGATCGCCGGCTGGACCGAGGCACTCAAGCTCATGGTCGTGGGCGAGAAGCGCCGCCTCTGGATCCCGGCCAAGATCGCCTACGGCGAGACGGCTCGCCCCGGTTACCCCGCCGGCCAGCTCACGTTCGACGTGGAGCTGCTCGAGATCGTCGCTGCCCCCAAGCCGCCCGAGGTACCGAAGGACGTAGCGGCTCCCCCGGCGGACGCGAAGAAGACGCCATCCGGCCTCGCCTACCGCACCGTGACCAAGGGCACCGGTAAGGACCACCCCGGGCCGACTAGCCGCGTGAAGGTGCACTATTCCGGCTGGACCAAAGACGGGAAAATGTTCGATAGCTCCGTCACTCGCGGCGAGCCGACGAGCTTCGGTTTGAACCAGGTCATCCCGGGCTGGACCGAAGGTCTGCAGCTGATGGTCAAGGGCGAGAAGATGCGCTTCTGGAT
>JAQSWN010000021.1:0-56983 GCA_029266615.1 Polyangiaceae bacterium | reverse complement strand
GTTCACCTCGCCGTGCGCGACCGTCGCAGCTCAGCCGCGCATCGCTTCGATTGGAGACGTGCCGGCGGCCTTGAGAGCGGGGAAGAACCCGCCCAAAACGCCCATGCCGATGCCGGCGACCAAGCACGTGATCATGATGTCGGGCGTCGCCGCGAACGAGAACGTGATCTCCTGCCAGGTCTGGAAGTTCATCATCGAGACGGACGTGGTCGTTAAGAGGAGGGCGGCGAGCATGCCGATGACCCCTCCCGTAACCGCCAGCACCGTGGACTCGATGACGAACGAGGTGAGGATTTGGAATTGGGAGAAACCGAGCGCGCGGAGCGTACCCACCTCGCGTTTGCGCTGCGCGACGGCCGCGAACATCGTGTTCATGGCGCCCAGCGTTGCGCCGGTCGCGCAGAAGAACGTGATGATGATGCCCATGATCTTCACGAACATGGCCGTTCCCTGCGACTGGTCTTCGTAATACTTCGTCTCTCGGCGCGCCTCGAGAAGCAGCTGCTTGTCGGTCTCGATGGTGGCTTTGAACGCATCGAACTTCGCGGGAGAATCCAGGCGCACGGTGACGGATGAGACGAGGCCTTCGCGTCCGAAGGACGAGCGCGCCGTCTCCAGGTTGGCCCAGACTTCGGATTCGAAGGAAGAGCCGCCGGCTTCGAACACGCCCACGACGGTGACGGGGCGGTTCTTCTTCAGCTCGAACTTATCGCCGAGCGTCATGCCTCGGTATTTGCCGACCAAGCCCTTGCCGATGATGACTTCGTCGGTTCCCGGCTTGGCCGGTCGCCCGTCGACCATGCGCACGTCCGGCCGAACCTTGAGCACGTTGTCGGAGACGCCGCGCACCAAGATGTTGGTGACCTGGCCGGCTTCACCGCCCAGGCGATCTTGCGCGATCACGACGACGACCTCGCCGCCTCCGAGCGGCGCGCCGGTCTCGTCCTTCTTCACGCCCGGAGTGGCTAGGATCAGGCTGACGGCGGGCCCCTCGATGCTGCTCGACATCTCGTTGTCGGCGCCCTTGCGGGTGACGATGGCGTTGTCGGGCCGCCCGCCGGCTACGAGCGTCTTGCTCACGCCGGCGGACAGCATGAAGGCGGCGGCCAACACGAACACGACGAGCGCGATGCCGCCCGCGGTCGCGAACGTCGTCGTCTTGCGCACGAACAGGCTGCGAACGTTGTAGGAAATCGGGATCATCTAGCTTGCTCCTCAACCCACGCGCCGCAGCGCTTCCACCACTTGCAGCTTGGAGGCCTGGCGCGCCGGCAAGATCGCGGCGAGCAAGCCGAGCAGAGTTGCGAGCCCGAACGCGAAGGCCGCGATCTCTGGCTGCACCCTGAACTGCGGGAACATGTTGCCCATGTTCTCTTCGATCACGCGGCCCATGCCGTTGTTGACGACCGGATAACCCAGCAACACGCCGATCAGCCCGCCCAGCACGCCGATCACGACACCCTCGACGAGGATGAAGCGCGCCACGTGGCCGGGCAAAAAGCCGATCGCGCGGAGAACGCCGTACTCGTTGGTGCGCTCGCGAACGCCCATCGCGATCGTATTGCCGACGATCATCGCCATGATCAGCGTGATGACGACGGAGACCATGTCGATCGCCTTGAGCACCGCCGCGAACATCCCCAAAAAGGACTGGTTGAGCGCGGCTTCGCTCATGGTGATGGTCTGCAAGTCACGGGTGTCGAACTTGGCGTCGATCTCTTTGGAGATACGGCCGGAGTCCGAAGCGTTCCGCACGTTCGTTGCAATCCACCCCACGAGATCTTTACGGCGCTCGGGGAGGGACTCGTTCAGGTAGTTGTAGTGAAACCAGAGCGTGGACTTGTCCACGTTGGTGGTGGTCGTCGTGTAGATGCCGCGGATGTTGAAGACCCAATCGCCGGGGTAGATCGTGCCCTTGAGCGTGATCTTGTCGCCGACCTTCCAGCCTTCTTTCTTGGCCAACGCGTCGCCGATGAGTGCGCCCTGGCGATCCGCGAACCACGCCTCGCGCTCTGCCGGCGTCGTCTTGATTTCGCTGTACACCTCGAGCAGGCTCTTGGGATCCGTCGCGATGGTGGCGAAGAAGTCGGTCTCGTCCTTCGGATTTTTAGCGCCGAACCAGTTCGCGTAAGAAACCGCGGCCACGCCCGGTATCTGCGCGATTTCCTCGGTGTAGCGCTTGGGGAGCTGCAGGATGAAGCTCACCTTGTGGCGCGTGGCGATGCGGTCCTTTTTGGAGAACTCCGCCGCGGAGGTCCACGACCAGACCACGGTGCGCAGCAAGATGAAGAACAACGTGGCGATGGCGACCACGGTGATGGTCAGCGCCGTCCGCAGCTTGTTGCGCCCGATGTTGCGCGCAGCAATGCTGGTGAGCGTCATAGCGCGAGCGCTCCCTTGTCCAGCCGGTGGCAGATGTTGGCGCGCTCGGCCGCAGCCGGATCGTGCGTCACCATGACGATGGTTTTGTTCAGCTCGGTGTTGAGACGACCGAGCAGGTTCAAAATGTCGTTCGCGCTCTCGCGATCCAAGTCGCCGGTCGGCTCGTCCGCGACGATGATCTTCGGGTCGGTCACGATGGCGCGCGCGATGGTGACGCGCTGCTCTTGACCGCCGGAGAGCTGCCGCGGGTAGTGGCCCATGCGTTCGCCCAAGCCCACCAGCTTGAGCGCGGTTTCGGCGCGCTTGCGGCGGTCCGCCGCGGGGAGCTTCGTGAGCAGCAGCGGTAGCTCCACGTTTTCTAGCGCGGTGAGCACGGGCATCAAGTTGTACGTTTGGAACACGAAGCCGATGTTGGCCGCGCGGAACCCGGCCCGATCGCCTTCGCCCATTTGGCTCAGCTCGTGCCCCGCGACCTTCAGCGAGCCGGAGGTCGGCACGTCCAAGCCCGCAATGAGGTTGAGGAGCGTCGACTTGCCGGAGCCGGAAGGCCCCATCAGCGCCTCGAAGGCGCCCTCTTTCATGGTCAGGTCGAGCTCCTTCAAGACGTCCAAGCGCTCCTTGCCGCGCCAGAAGGATTTGCCGACCCCCTTGAGCACGATGATATCGCTCTTGCCGTTCGTCGCCGGCGGTGTCGGTTGCGTGCTCTCGCTCATCCCTCTTTCCTTTCCTTGATCTTCTGACCGTCCGCCAAATCTGCAGGCGGGTTGTTCACGATGCGTGTGCCGGAGCTCACGCCGCTTTGCACTTCGAACCCAGTGCCGAATGCGGGCCCTAGCGTGACCGGGGTGAGCCGCACGATGCCGCTCTCCAGCCGATAGACCGCCTTCGAGCCGTTCTTGTCCACCAACGCGCTGCCCGGCACGATGGTCTTGGGCGGCGCCTGCATGGCCTCCTTGTTGAGCTCTCCGCTCAAAAAGCTCACGCGCGCGGACATGTCTGGGAGCACGCCTTCGTTCTCGTCCACGAACGCGACCTTGACGGTCACGGTCGCCTTGGTGCGATTCACGGTCGGCGTGACCTCGACGGCTTTGCCGCGGAAGCGCTTGCTCGGAAACGCGTCCAGCACGATCTCCGCCGGCCCGCCCATTTTTACCTGGGAAAGGCGGCTCTCCGGCACGTCCGTCTCCACCATGAGCGAGTTGAAGTCTGCGATCTGCACGCCGCCCATGTCGATGGCGACGCCGGCCGGCTGCGGGCCGACGAACTCGCCCACCTCCGGCGGCTTGTTGATCACGGTCCCCGAGATCGGCGCGACGATCGTGAAATTGCCGAGGTTAACCTTCAGTGCCGCGACCAAGGAGTCCGCAGCCTTGGCTTCCGCTTCGGAGGCCTTGACCTGCTGCATGAGGGAAGCGGCGCGCGCGTTCAAGTCGTCCGCAGCGCCCTTGGGGCCGATGCCCTCTTGAGCCAAGCTTTGCGCGCGCCGGGCCTGTTGCTGAATCTCGGCCAGCGTCGCCTTTGCGGTCTCAATCCGAGCGCGCGCGGCCGCGGATTGGCTGTAGGCGGTGGCGATGCTCGCGTTCTGATCGGCGGGATCGATCTCGAGCAGGACGTCTCCCTCCTTCACCTTCGAGCCCTGGCGGACGTGCTGCGCCTTCACCTTGCCCATGACTTTGCACGCCACCGCCGAGTCCCTCTGAGCGATGATGTACCCGGTGGAGGTCAGCTCCACGGAGGCTTGCGCGGGAGACATCGTGATGACCTCCGTCGTCTCCACCTCGGTTTTGAAGACGGCCGACTGCAGGGCGGGCCAGCCCCACTGGTAGCCAGCGCCGGCGGCGCCGAGCAGGAGCAGGACGCCCACGATTGCCCCGACCGGGCTCTTGCCCTTCGGACGTGGAGCGCTCCGGTCGATCTTGAGGGAGGCGAGGTCGGAGGAAAGCTGATCGGACATGCGCGCGGGGGCCCAGGTACCACAGCTCGATCCCGGCGTCGCCGAGGTGGCTAAACGCAACTCCCGCCCTGAAAACGGCGAGAAAATCCGAGGTGGCGACCTCACCTAGGTCTGGGGCGAAAGAACGCAAGCCCCGGCGCGGACAGTTGTCCGGAGCGTGCGGCTGAAGGAGGCAGCCGACCGAGGATGTGGTATTCGGGAGGAGCCGGCACGGCGGCGTCAGCCCCATGGCCGGCTTCGGAACCTACGGATATTCGAACGAATTCCGGCCATGCGCAATCCGCTCAACCTTCGCAACCGGCCAGTCGATACGACGTACGTCGCGACGTACGTCGTCAATCCGTTCGCCAACGAGAACCCGTTCCGGCGTCGCGTTCGCCGTGAGAGCGCGGAGCCGCCGACGTTCGCCGACGCGCGAGCCAAGCTGCTGCCGGTTCCGCACTGGCCTGGTCATGAGCCCGCGCTCGAATGTTATTGGCGCTGCTGGGAAATCGCGTTCCAGAACTTTCGGCGCGCGACCGAAGAAAACGGCTTCGTCTCGGACTTCTCGTCCACCATGTTCAACGACTGCTTGTACATGTGGGACTCGGTGTTCATCACCTTGTTCGGTCGCTACGGGGATCGCGCGTTCAAGTTCCAACACACGCTCGACAACTTCTACTGCAATCAGCACCCGGACGGCGGTATCTGTCGCCAGTTCCGCGAGGAGAACGGCACGGAGTGCTACAGCCGCTTCGACCCGGCGGGCAGCGGCCCGAACGTGCTCGGTCTGAGCGAGTACGAGTATTTCCTCCAGTTCGGTGATCGCGAACGTGTGAGCGCGGTGTTCCCAGCGCTCGTCGCGTACGGCTTGTGGAACCGGAAGTACCGCACGTGGCCGAACGGCAGCTACTGGGGTACGGGCCTGTCCAGCGGCATGGATAACCAGCCGCGCATTCCCGCGCGGTCGCACACGCAGCTGGACCACGCCCATCGCACGTGGGTGGACGCGACCGTGCAGGCGGTGCTCGCCAACCGCATCGTGCTCGCGTTCGCGGACGTGCTCGGTCGGCGCGACGAGGTCCAGGACTTTGCGGAAGAGAACGCGCAGCTCATCCCCTGGATCAACGAGCAGCTGTGGGACGACAGCACCGGCTTCTTCCACGATCTCAGCCGCGAGCAGACCCGGCTCACGGACGTGAAGACGATTGGCGCCTACTGGGCGCTCCTCGCGGACGTGGTCCCGGCCGAACGGCTTTCGCGCTTCGTTTCCCATCTGGACCTGGAGAGCGAGTTCAAGCGACTCCACCGCATTCCGAGCTTGTCCGCGGACACACCCGGCTACGACGGGGACGGCGGCTTGTGGCTCGGAGGCGTGTGGGCGCCGACCAACTACATGGTTTTGCGGGGTCTCTCCGAGCGCGGCCTCGAGGACTTAGCCCAGCAGATCGCGGAGAATCACTACTTCAACGTCATCGAGTCCTTCGAGAAGACAGAAGCGGTTTGGGAGCACCACGCTCCGGACAAGCCGAGCGAAGGCCGAGGGCGAAACAACTTCGTAGGGTGGACCGGCATCACGCCCATCGCGGTCCTGTTCGAGTACCTGTTTGGCCTCCGCTACGACTCTCGCAAGCGCCGCCTCACGTGGAAGATCCACCGCACGGATGAGCTGGGGGTCAGCCGCTATCCCTTTGGAGCCGACGGTTCCGTCGATTTGCGCGTCGAGGCCCGCGCGGAAAAGACTGCGAAGCCGACCGTGACCATCTCCTCCAACCAACCCCTGGAGGTAGAGCTCATCTGGGCGGGAGGCTCGGAAGTGCGACGCGCGGGACCCATCTTGTGACCTCCCTCGTCCTGATCGACGGCCGGCCGATGGCGCCCGAGGCGGCAAAGGTCAGCGTGTTCGATCGCGGTTTCTTGTACGGGGACTCGGTATTCGAGACCATTCGCACCTACGGCGGGCGCCCCTTCGCGCTGCCGCGACACCTCGCGCGTCTCGCCAAGAGCGCCGCGAGCGTGTTCATCGACTTGCCCGTCAGCGTCGAGCAACTGGGGCGCGAGGTGCAGAGCGCGATCGTGGGCGCCGGCAACCCTGAGTCTTACGTGCGGCTCACGCTGACGCGCGGCGTGGGTGAGACGCTCGGCTTGGACCCTGGGCTTTCACGGCACGCGCTCCGAGTCGTGATCGTCACGCCGCTCAAATCGCCCGCACCCGAGATGTACCGGGACGGCGTCTCCGTCGTGAGCTACCGCACGGAGCGCGTCACGGACAATAGCCCCGCGGCAGGCGCCAAAGTCGGCAATTACCTGACGGCGGTGCTCGCCAACCGCGAGGTGCGGAAAGCCGGCGCCGCGGAAGCGCTGATCGTGGACGGACGTAGCCGCGTCGTAGAAGGCGCGACGTCCAACGTATTCGTCGTCGAGCACGACGGCACGCTCGTCACGCCCCCGGAGGAAGACGGCATCCTGCTGGGCATCACGCGCGAAACGGTGCTGAGCGTTGCGGCCGACCTCGGCATCCCGGTCCGCTTCGAAAGCTTGCCCCTCGAGCACGTCAAGCGCGCTGCGGAAGTGTTCATCTCTTCCAGTATTCGAGAGCTGCTCCCCGTCGTCTCCATCGACCGCGAAGTCGTAGGCAGCGGCGCCCCCGGCGTCGTTACCATGCGCTTGCTGAGCGCGTTTCGCGACCAATGCCGCCGCTCCGTCCTCGCTTAGCAGAGCATGACGTCGCTTCGCGGCTGATATTTTCACAGGGAGACGGGAGAAGGGGAGTCGTGGGAGGGGAAGCACGAGCAGGGTTCGCGCGCTTCGCGCCAGGCGCGCTACCTTGCGAGGGCGCCGCCGCTCGCGATAGCAGCGACACCTTGAGAGCAGGCCGCGCCACAGGCGGCGAACCCCAAAAGTCTGTTCCCGCAGAGCTCCCGCCCCTCCCGCCTCCCTGTGAATCTCGTCTCGTTCAGAGCAGGGAGGGAGGTGCCCGAGGGCGCCGCGCTCAGGTGGCGGCGGCTTCGGGCGCGCGGGGCGGGACCGGGATGCGGATACGACCTTGGTTTTGCATCGCCAGGAGGCTCACGGCTTTTTCGAAGTAGCCGCGCAGGAAGGGGATTTCGTGGGGTGGGTTCGTGATGAGGCCGGCCTCTTCCACCACCTTGGTGAGCGCTGCGATCTGGAGAGCCGTCGCTTCGCCTTCGCGAGAAAGCGCGCTGAGCGCGGCGTCCTTCAGCGACATGAGCAGGCGCGCGCGCCGCTCGGGCGTAAAGTAGCGATCAGTGGCGGAGGCGATTTCTTCGCTCATCGCGCTTTGGAGCGCTTCGGCGGGGGGCTCTTGAGCGGGGTCGTGACCCTTGTCCGACAAGTTCTTGCCGATGAAGGCGAACAGCTCGTCCACCGCGCCCTTATCCGGGAACCAGCCGGCGAGCTCCGCCACGTTGTGGAGCTGGGCCGAGGCTTTGACCATGTCCGCGGCGTCTTCCAGCGACAGCTCTAGGCCTTCGCCGTCGAACGGGTGGGCGACGGGCTCCGACGGCACTGGCTCCAGGAGGTCTTTGGCGCGCGAGAAGCCGAGCGGCTCCGGCACGTTGCTCTGCGCGTGGCGACCGCGCGCGTCCGCGATGCGCCGACGCGCCCACTCGACCGGGACCGACACGGCTTTGTAGCGAGCGCCGGGCAGGGCCTTGGCGAGCGCGTCCTTCAGTTGTGACTGGCTGAGCTCGCCTACGTCCACCCGGTGGATGCCGAGCTCGTCGTTCATGTAAACGAAGGCGACCTTGCCGCGCGAGGTGAGGCTGCGCGTCGCGATGGCAATGAGCACGTTGCCCATGCTGTCCGGCGCGAGCAAGAACGCGTCCGTCTGCTCCGGCGACTTTTCGCCGCTCACGGCGCTGACGCGCGCTTGCTCCGGGACCGCGACGCCACGCGCCTTGAGCACGTTGAGACCGCGCCGAGCCGCCTTGCGGGCCGCGCCTTCTGCGCGCTCCGCCGCTTCTGCCACCGCCGCGGCGTTGCCCGCTTTGACCCACGCTTCCACGAGCTCCACCGCCTTGGCGCCGGCCTGGCTGAGGCTACCGAGGGCGTCTGCGGCAGAAGAGCTGAGGAGCTTGGCGTCGAACGAGGATGCGGTTGCGGTCATGGTCGATTCCTGAGTAGAGCGCCTCCGGACCCGGTCACGGCAGGCGGGCGATGGCTTCTAGCTCGACTTTGGCGCCGCGCGGAAGCGCCGAGACGCCAACGGTGGCTCGCGCGGGCGGTTCGGTGGGGAAGGCGCGCACATAAATCGCGTTCATCGCCGGGAAATCCTCGAAATTCGAGAGGTAGACGGTGGTCTTCACGACGTCCGCAAACGTTGCTCCGGCGGCGGCCAGCACCGCCTTCAAATTGGCGAGCACCTGCTCGGTCTCGGCCTCCACCCCGCCCGCGACCATTTGGCCGGTCTTTGGGTCGAGCGCGATTTGGCCCGAGCAAAACAGGAGGTCGCCCGAGGCGATGGCTTGCGAATACGCGGCGACGGGAGCCGGCGCTTCGGAGGAGGTGACGACAGTGCGCTTGACCGACATGGGGGAGATGGTTCCGGAAAACGCACGCGGAATCAACGAGAGTCGATCGAACGGCGGCCCTCGATGGCGCGGCCGAGCGTGATCTGATCGGCGAACTCCAGATCGCCCCCGTGAGGCACGCCACTGGCGATACGGCTGACGGCAACGCCGCGCGTCGTGAGCTCGCGCGCCAGGAGCAGCGCGGTGGCTTCGCCGTCTACCGAGGGCGGCGTGGCGACGATGACTTCTCGCACGCCGTCCGCTTGCAGGCGCGCGAACAGGTGCTCGAGCGGTAGCTCGTCCGGACCGATGCCGTCCAGCGGTGAGAGCAGACGACCGAGCACGAAGTAGCGCCCGCGCATGGCGCCGCTTCGCTCGATCGCGAGTAGGTCTTGCACCTTCGCGACGATGCAAATGAGCGAGGCGTCGCGGCGGTTGTCTCGACACACTCCGCACACGGCGTTGCCGGTGTCGTCCACCTCGGCGATGTTGCCGCAGCGCATGCAGCTTTTTACGCGGTTCCCGAGGTGGGCGAGCGCGTCCCCCAGCGCGCGAGCCGTACCAGACCTTTCCGATACGAGATGGAGCGCAAAGCGTTGAGCCGTCTTTTCGCCCACGCCGGGCAAGCGCGCGAGCAGCTCGATGAGGTGGATGAGCGGGTCCGGCAGCATTTACGCGACGACTCCTAGCTTGAGCTCTTTCAGCTTGGCGCCGAGAATTTCGACCGCTTCCGTGATGCGCTCGTGCTTTTGCGCAGCGGCGTAAGCGGCGCGGGTACGCTCCGCGCGCTCCTGACTGTCGGCGGCCGCGAGCGACTTTCGACCGACCGCGCGGCTGCAGTCGAACTCGAAGCTCACCGCGCACGGCTTACCGAAATGCTTCTCCAGCGCGCGGGCGAGCGTGGCGATGCTGTCTTTGTCACTCACGACGAGCATGGAGTCCGGCGGCCAGCCGATGACGACGTTCTCCGGCGAGAAGCTGAGCGGGATGGCGTGGCCCAACATGGCCGCCAAATCCGGACGGTCCGCTTCCAAGATGGCCAAGACCTGCGTGTAGAGCTGGTCCAGCTCCTCCACGCTTTGGGAAGGACGGGCTGGTTCCGCGGCGGGCGGCGGGGCCGAAGCGATGCGCGGCCGTTCGCGTTCGCGTTCGCGCGGCGCCGGGTACGGCGCGACTGGAGGCTCTCCACCGCGATCGTCGCCCTGGCTCTTGCTGCTCGGGGCGGGGCTGCCGGGCTCGCGCGGCCTTCCGGCGTAGCCGCGCTGTTCGGCGGCGGGGCTGTCGTGCGGCGGGCGTTGTTGGGGCGGGCGCTGCGGTGGCGGTTGCGGAGACGGGCCCCCGCCGCCTAGCCGCCGTTCGAGCGCGGCCAGGCGCGCCACGAACTCGTCGATGGGCAGGAGCTGCGGCCGGCGCGCCATGCGCACCAAAAGCATCTCGAGCGCCATGCGGGGCCGTTCGTTCTTCACGACCTCGTCGAAGCCCTGGGAAAAGCCGTGATAGACGCGGCTCAAGTCGTCTGCGTCCGCGCTCTGCACGAGCTGCTTCACGTCGCGCGCTTCTTCGTCCGGCAGGTCCAGCAAGCCGTCCGGTTCTTTGACGACCTTGGCCACGACGAGGTTGCGGAGGAGCGACAGCAAATCTCTCGCGACGTGCGCGATGTCGTAACCCTGGTTCGCGAGCTCCGCGACGATGGATAGTGAGCGCGCGGCGTCGCCACCGAGCAGAGCGCTCGATAGCTCGTACAGGACGCTGTGGCTGGCGACGCCGAGAACGCGCGCCACCTCCAGGCCGACGAGCTTGTCCCCACCCCAGGCAATGACCTGGTCCAGGATGCTCATCGCGTCGCGCATGCTGCCGGCGGCTTCGCGCGCCACGATGGCGATGGCCGCGTCGTCCGCCTCGATCTTTTCGGCCGTCAGCACCTCTCGCAGCCGCGCGGCGATGGTCTGGGTCGCGATCATCTTGAAGTCGAACCGCTGAACGCGGCTCAGGATCGTAACCGGAACCTTGTGTACCTCCGTCGTCGCGAAGATGAACTTCACGTGGGCGGGCGGCTCTTCCAGCGTCTTTAGAAACGCGTTCCACGCGTTCTGAGACAGCATGTGGACCTCGTCCACGATGAAGATCTTGTACCGGTCGCGCGCGGGCCGGTACGGCATCGAGTCCTGGAGCTTACGGACCTCGTCCACCCCATTGTAGCTGGCGCCGTCGATCTCCCGCACGTCCATGTCCGTGCCTTGGGCGATTTCCAGGCACGCCGGGCAGGCCAGGCAGGGCGTGATGGTGGGACCGTATTCCGCGCCATGCTTCGGATCATCTGCCGGGCCGATGCAGTTCAGCGCCTTGGCCAAGATGCGCGCGCTGGTGGTCTTGCCCACCCCGCGTACCCCCGTGAACAGGAAGGCGTGCGCGACGCGGTTGCTGGCGATGGCGTTGGCCAGCGTCTTCGTTACGTGGTCCTGGCCCACGAGGTCTTCGAAGCGCTGTGGACGCCACTTGCGCGCCAGGACGAGGTAACTCATTGCGGGAGGGAAGAGGACTTAGCAGAAACCGGATCGCGCAGGTAGGGCGAGCGGCCGCGCGGAATGTGGCGTATGTTCGGGCCGTGCGCCGCTGGCTGGTTTTGTTCGCTTTTCCGCTGCCCGTCGTCGCTTGCCACGCCGCGCGGCCGCAGACGGCGCCCACCGCGCCCACCGCTGGCGCACCTTCGCCCGCATCCACTCCGCCCGTGCACGCCAGCGCGTGCCGCGCAGAGCCTTCCACCGTGTACGGTCAGGAGCCGGTGACGTTTCGCATCGAAGCGCCGCGCGCGGCGCAGCTTAGCGTCACCCTCACCGACGAGCTCGGCCGACCTGCCCTGAAATCTACCGTAGCGGTGCCCGGCACGTTTCAGGCCGCGCCCGTACCGAGCGGGGACTTCACCCTGCGCGTGGGGGCGAGCCAAGTCGAGTGCGTCGTCACCGTGAATCGCGAGCTAGCGCGTGCTAGTGCAGCGCCGCGCTGATGGCCCAGTACTTGTCCGGCTTGCTCACGGCTTGGGCGACCGCCCAGCTCGGGCTGTCGGTCTTCTTCATGTTCGCCTACTTTCTGGGGCGGCGGGAGCTCGAGTACTTCATCTTCAGCTTACTGTGCCTGTCCCTTTCCGTGGGCAGTGCGGGCGTTGCGTACGAGTACTCGGAGGCGAGCGTCGAGGCGCGCTTTCTCGGCTCCAACATCACCCACGTGGGGATGATCTTCGCGTCTGCGTTCAACCTGCACTTCGCGCTGAGCTTCGCCAAGGCCCTGAAGGATCCGCGGCGGGCGGTGTGGCTTTACGTCGTGGCCGCGGGCTACTTGGTGCTGCTCGGCAGCGGCGCGTGGTGGAAGGACGCGGCGCCGCACGTGCTGGACGCGTACCTCTTCGGTCAGCGCGTCGTGCACCTGGCTCCTCAAGCGAGCTGGCTTGGTAAAACCTTCTACGTCGTAGCGTCATTGGAGACGGCCGTCTCCGCGGCCGTGCTCGTGACCGCGTACCGCGCGGGCCAGCGCGAGGTCGGCTCCGCGATCATCGGTATCTTGTGCGTGCTGCCGGCGGTGGGCAACGACGGCGCGCTCGCGTTCGGCTTCATCGAAAACGCCATCTCGCTGTTGCCCCACGCGTTCTTACTGTACGCGTTCGGCGTCGCGGGCACGTTGCTCCTTCGCTACCGCGTCGGCAAGGACGAGCTGGAGAGGGCGGCCCGAAGCCTCCAGGAGAAGACGGAAGAGCTGCGCCATTCTTACGCGGAGCTGCGGCTCGTGCAGAACGAGCTCGTCACCAAAAAGCAGCTGGCCGCCGTCGGCGAGCTGGCCGCCGCCATCGCCCACGAAGTGAGAAACCCCCTCGCCGTCATCGTCAACGCGGTAGCCGGGCTCCGTCGCAGCGCGGTGCGCGAAGAAGACCGGACGATGCTGCTCGGCATCGTGGACGAAGAAGCCGCGCGGTTGAACCGCTTGGTCACCGACCTGCTGCGCTTCGCTCGTCCCGTAAGCGTCAAGCGCTCGCCCGTGTCGCTCTTGGAGCTCGCCCACCGCTCGCGCTCGTCCGCGATGTTGGACGGCCACCAAATCGTCGTGCGCATGGACGACGACCCCGACCTAACGACGGTTTGGGTGGATCCGAGTCTCTTTCGGCTGGTGTTCGACAACCTGGTGGAGAACGCGTGCCAGGCGATGAAGAGCGGCGGCACCGTGCAAATCCTCGTGCATCGCGGCCAGCTGCGCGGCGACCCCGCGGTGCGCATCGAAATCGCGGACTCCGGGCAAGGCATGGAACAAGGCGTGCGCGAGCGCGCGCTGGATCCTTTCTTCACCACGCGCCCCAGCGGCACCGGCTTGGGCCTGCCCATCGTGCACCGCATCATCGAAGCGCACGGCGGGGAAATCCGCTTGGAGAGCGAAGAAGGGCAGGGCACCACCGTAACCTTGTTGCTGCCCCTCGGCCCGCCCCCGGAAGAGCAACAGAGCCCCACCGTACCCACGGTCCAAGTACAAGAGGAACGAGCGTGACTTTACGGGACGACATTCTCCGCGCGGACCGCGCGCACGTCTGGCACCCCTACACGCAGATGCAGGAGTACCTCGAGCGCACGGAGCCGCTCGTCCTGCAGAGCGCGCAAGGCTCGCGCTTCGTGGACGTGAATGGCCGCTCGTACTTGGACGCGAACGCGTCGTGGTGGTGCTCGCTTCTCGGTCATCAGCACCCGCGCCTGGTCAAGGCGCTCACGGAGCAGGCGGCCAAGCTGTGCCACGTTCCTCTCGCCGGCATCGCCCACGAGCAGTCGGCCCTGCTCGCGGCGGAGCTGCTCGAGCGCGCGCCCGGGTTTTCCAAGGTCTTTTACAGTGACGACGGCTCCACCGCGGTCGAGGTGTCACTCAAGCTTGCGCTTCAGTATTGGGCGCAGAATGGCCGCCCCGAGCGCAAGCGCTTCTTGGCGCTCACGGGCAGCTATCACGGCGACACGATGGGGTGCGTGTCCGTGTCCGGTATCGAGGTCTTTCGGCAAACCTTCGGCAGCGTCCTACTCGAATGCTTGCGCGCGCCGACGGACGCCGGCGGTTACGAGCAAGCGTTCGACGTCCTGAGCCAGCTCCTCGCCGCGCACTCCCATGAGCTTGCCGCCGTGATCGTGGAGCCTATGGTGCAAGGCTCGCTCGGTATGCGCATGTACCGGCCCGAGCTCTTGCGCGCGCTGCGTGAGCTCACGACGCAGCACGACGTTTTCCTCATCTGCGACGAAGTGTTCACTGGTTACGGCCGGACGGGCCCGTTCTGGGCGAGCCAGCACGCGGGCGTCACGCCGGACATCTTGTGCACCGCGAAGGGCTTCACCGCGGGAATGATGCCAATGGCGGCGACCCTCGTCGGCGATCGCATCTTCGAAGGCTTTTTGGGCGACGGCGAGCGCACGTTCTATTACGGCCACACCTTCTGCGGTAATCCGCTCGGTGCGGGGTTGGCGCGGGAGGTCCTGCGCGTCTACACGGACGAGCGCATTCTCGAGCTCGCTGAGGGCAAAGCCGCGCGCATCGCCGCTGCTTTCGACCGCTTTCGCGACTTGCCGGATGTCGTGGCGACGCGCAGCCTGGGCATGATAGGCGCTCTGGATTTGGCTGGCACTCAGCACTACTTGGAGCCGCGCGGAAAGCGCGTCTACGCCGAAGCGCTGCGCCGTGGCGCCTACTTACGCCCGCTCGGTAACACCGTTTACATCGCACCGTCACTGAACATTCCCGATACCGACTTGGACGAGCTCCTCGGAATCGTGGAAGAGTCAGTGCGTGCCGCCTGAACCCTGGCTGACGCGTGCCTACCGCTTCGGCCGCGCCCTCGTGGTGGGCAGCGGTGCCACCTTGGTAGACTTTTCGATCTTCACGACCTGCGTTGGCGCCATCGAGTTAGCGCCGGCGCACGCACGCTTGCCGGCTTTGGTTGCCGGCGCTTGCGTGCAGTTCGTGGGCAACCGCGGCTTCACGTTTCGCGCGCAAGCCGGGCGTCTATCTCGCCAGCTCAAGTTGTTCGCCGCCGCGGAGCTGATCACGCTGGGGCTCAACTGGTCCGTCTTTCAACTGCTGCTCCGCTACGTGCAGGGCATCCCGCCCGAGGTCGTCAGCTTCCTCGGAACCGGGCTCGTGTTCCTGACTTTTGCGTACCCCATGCGGCGGCTCGTGATTTTCAAGCTGCCGCCGCCACTTGCGCCGCCACCGTCGGCGGACTGACGGCAATCTTTAGAGCGACCTCGCGAGCGTTTCCGCGAGCGGGGTTGTGGACACGCCGCGCGCCGAGAGCACGCCGGGCACCGCGTACTGACCCGTCAAGATCGTCTGCGCGCCCTCGCCGAAAATTGCCTTCAGGCCGAAGCGCGGCACCGTGAACAAGTTCGGCCGGTGCAGGGCCTTGGCGATGGCCGCGGACAGCTCCGCATTGCTGGCCGGGCTCGGGGCACACACGTTCACTTTGCTCGGCATGCTCTCGTCGTCCACGCACAGGGCGAGGGCGCGCACCGCGTCGTCCAGATAGATCCACGAGATACCCTGCTCGCCGCTGCCGAGCTTGCCGCCGACGAACATTCTGAAAGGCAGGGCCATGACCTTCAGCGGGCCGTCACCGGGGCCGAGCACGACGCCGATGCGCGGGTTGACGACCTTGACCCCGAGCGCCTCGGCCTTCTGCGACTCTGCTTCCCAGTCCACGCAGAGCCGCGCCAAAAAGTCCTCTCCCGGCGGGCTGCTCTCGTCTACCGGGTGCGAAGCGGGGCGATCGCCGTAGTAGCCGACGGCCGAGGCAGAGACGAAGACTCGCGGCTTGCGCTGGGCTTTGGCGAACGCCGCGACCACGTTCCGAGTCGTGAGGATGCGGCTGTCGTAGATGCGCTGCTTGACCGCGGCCGTGTAACGCGAGCCGACCGCGCGCTCACCAGCGAGGTGCACGACCGCGTCTGCGCCGTCCAGCGAGGCTGCCCATTCGCCGACTTCGTAGGGGTTCCAGGTGACTCGGCGCGGATTGCCTTCGGCCCCGGCGCTGCGAGTGAGCACTGTCACGTCGTCGCCGCGGGCGACGAGATGACGAACCAGTGCGCTGCCGATGTAGCCGCTTCCCCCGCTCACGACGATGCGCTTCATTCCCAATCCTTAGAGCGGCATAAAGCCCCTGACAACATAGACGGGAGCGGATTTTGCGCGACAAATCGCCCTGCTGTACATCGCGGGGGAGCGGGTCTAAGAGTCAACCATGTCGAAAACGCTCGCTTATTGTCTTGGGACGGCCGCGCTCAGCATCGGTTGCGCCGGACAGCCCGCCGCTCCGTTCGATCAACTGAAGACGGCGAATCTGACCGCTTACCGGCTCCAAAACAACGAGCCCGCCTCGGTTCTTCCGACGGCGGCGGCGCCCGGCGCAGCCCCGGTCATCCCGGGTCTCGACCCGAACCTGCAGAACTCCATCACCGCTGGCGTGCAAGCGCTGCAGAAGCTCATCCCGCCCGGCCTCCAGATCCCTGGCCTCCAGATCCCGGGCGTCACCGGCGCGCCCGGCGCCGCGCCGATCGCGGACACGACGCCGCGCTTTCAGACTTATCGCATTCTCGCCCAGCAGCAGGTGTTGGACGCGGACTTGAAGGAGAGCCTCGGAAAGCTCCTCGGCGACAAGGACAACTTCGACAATCAGTTCGCGCGTTGCCCGGCGAGCGGGTTTTTCCCCGAGTTTGGCCTCTCTTTCGCCTCCGCGGTGGGAGCTCAGTCCAACGATCTGCTCGTCTCGCTCGCATGCAATCAGGTCGTGTCGCGCACCTTCAGCTGGCCCTACCCGGCGACGGGTATGAAAGTCGGCACCCACTCTGATTTGAACGAAATCCTCGTGAAGATCTTCCCGCAAGGCACGTGACCTCAACCTGATCGCTCGGGAAAATGGGGGCATCGAGGCGGCTCGCCGCGGTGCCCCACCCCAACCGATCGTGGAGGGCAAGTCTTCCTGATCGCATGGGTAGTGGTACTTAAATAGGTGATCGACAAACGATCCGAGGTTTGATCTAACTAGCTCCCTGTTGGACGGAGCTGCAGCTGTTTCAGAGGCGGAGCGGGCCGAGGTAGCTCGGTTTACGCCCTGCCTGCGCCTCTTCACGGAGCGCATGTGGGTGAGCGCAGGGGAAGCGGGCACGTTCGACGACGGCAAAGAGCAAGACGTCCCCGTCATCAGCCTCTGCTTCGACTACGAGGGCGTGCGGGTGCGGGCCGCTGATCGTCGCGACCGCTTTTTCGTCGCCCGGCCCGCGGGCATGGCCATGGTCGGGCGGGATCGCGGTGGTGAGGCCCGCGCCCAGTGCCTGCTGGAAGGCTTCGGCGCGATCGAGCTCGCTCAGTTCGAGGACGTCGCCGCCGATCTGGACAGCGACGCCGACTACATCGTTCAGTTGGACGGCAACGTTCACACGTATTGCTCCTTCTCGGCCTATGCGCTGCCGCAGCTGCGCCGGCTCGGTTGGAACATCGAGGTAGACCCGAGCTACCCGTACCAAGTCGTCGACGCCGACGCCCCCTGGTACGCGTCGGTGGAGCCGGACGAAGAGCGGACGGACTGGTTCGGCATCGAGCTCGGCATTCAGGTCGAAGGCAAAAAGGTCAACATGCTCCCCGCGATGCTGGAGCTGTTGGACGGCTGCGCCGACGGCGAGACGCTCGAAGCCTTGCTCAAGCAACCGGCGCGGTTCCGCGTGGTTCCGGTCGGGAAGAACAAGTACCTGCCAGTGCCGCCCGAGCGCCTCAAAGCGCTGATGCAGGTGCTGCTGGAGATGTACCGCGGTGAAAAGCTAGTGGACGGCCAGCTCTGCTTTCCGCGCTCGCGCGGCTCGGCCGTGGCCAAGCTGGACGAAGCGCTGGGCGGCTCCGGTCGCGTGCTTTGGTCCGGCATCACGAGCGTGGTGGAGAAGGCGCGCCAGCTGCATCGCGTGCCGGTGCCGACCCCACTACCGCGCGGCTTGCAGGCCAAGCTCCGCCCCTACCAAGAGCAGGGCGTGGAATGGCTCGGCCAACTCATCGACCACGAAGCCGGCGGCGTGCTCGCGGACGACATGGGTTTGGGCAAAACGCTCCAAACCATCGCGCATTTGGTCCGGCAAAAAGAGTCCGGCAAGATGGACCGGCCGTGCCTCGTCGTCATGCCGACGAGCCTCGTCGGCAACTGGCAGCGGGAGCTCGGGAAGTTCGCGCCGGACTTGAAGGTGTGCGTCCTTCACGGGCCCAAGCGCGAGTCCAAGCGCCACGAGGTCCCGGGTGCGGACGTCGTGCTCACCACGTACCCCCTCTTGGTTCGCGACATCGAAGCGTTCGAAAGTCAGCCATTTTACCTGGTGATTTTGGACGAAGCGCAGGCGATCAAGAACCCGCGCAGCTTGAACTCGCGCACCGTGCGCCGCCTCGCCGCTCAACACCGCATGTGCCTTTCCGGTACACCGGTGGAGAACAACTTGGAAGAGCTGTGGGCGCTCTTCGATTTTTTGATGCCCGGCTTTTTGGGCGACGCGGAGCGGTTTCGCTCGTACTTCCGTCTTCCCATCGAGCGCGCGGGCAATCAGCAGCGCTTGGACGCGCTGAGGGACGCCGTTACGCCGTTCATCCTCCGGCGCATGAAGGAGAGCGTCGCCAAGGACCTGCCACCCAAGACCGAGATCGTGCGGCCGGTGGAGCTCGGCGACGACCAGCGCGAGCTCTACGAGAGCATCCGGGTCGCGGCCCACGGGGACGTGCGCAAAGCGATTCGCCAGAAGGGCGTCACCGCTTCCACCATCGCTATTTTGGACGCGCTGATGAAGCTGCGCCAGGTCTGCTGCGACCCGCGGCTCGTCACCGTGCCTTCCGCGCGTCGCGTGAAGAAATCCGCCAAGTACGAGCTATTTTTCGAGCTGCTCACGACCCAGCTGGAGCAAGGGCGACGCGTCCTCGTCTTCTCCCAGTTCACGCGTATGCTGGACTTGCTCGCCGAGGGATTGAAGGAGCGCAAAATTCCTTACGTGGACCTCACGGGCGCCACGCAGGACCGCCAGAAGCAGTGCGACCGCTTCGAGCGCCGTGAGATTGACGTGTTC
The DNA here is from genome assembly GCA_029266615.1 of Polyangiaceae bacterium. Lineage (GTDB taxonomy): Bacteria > Myxococcota_A > Polyangia > Polyangiales > Polyangiaceae > PMG-095. Next base: position 38,039 of record JAQSWN010000021.1, on the reverse strand, counting down.
CTCATCAGCCTGAAGGCAGGAGGCACTGGCTTGAACCTGACCAGCGCGGACACGGTCATCCACTACGACCCGTGGTGGAACCATGCCTCCCAGGCTCAGGCGACCGACCGCGCGTACCGCATCGGGCAAACCCGGCCCGTCTTCGTCTACAACCTGATCGTCGCGGGTAGCGTGGAAGAACGCATGCTTCGACTCCAGCAGCGCAAGTCCCAGCTCGCGCAGTCGCTGCTCGGCTTGGCGGACGCGCCCACCTCGCTCTCGGAGCTGGATTTGGACGACCTGTTCGCGCCCTTGCCCGACTGAGGGCAGAGAGACGCCTCGCACGCGCGACGCCCTGACCAACTCGGGCCCTAGCTCGCCCGAGTTGACGGAGGATTTGCGCCGAAGCCCGGTCCTACCCGCGGCGGTGGCCGGCGTGGTAAGAGCGCTGCTCTGGATGGTGCCTCCGCGTCAGATTGAAGGCGATGCCCCTCGCGAGGCGTCCCTCATGGGAAAGATGATGCGCGGCGCAGGGCCTCGCGTCCTCGTTTCGCTGCTCATCGCCGTCGGCTTCGTCTGGTTGCTGGCGCGGGGCGGGCTACCCCTCGTGCCGAGGCGGGAGGATCTGGCGCGCATCCCGATCTGGGCGGCTCTCTGCTTCGTCGCCCTGAACCTCACGTCGAATGTGCTGCGCAGCTACCGCTGGGTGTTTCTGCTCCGACCGATTGCGCCGCACGTGCAGCCGACTCGAGTGCTGGGGATCGGGCTCATGGGGTTTGGGGCCATTTTCCTCGCTCCCCTGCGGATGGGAGAGGTTGTCCGACCCTTTCTGCTGTCTCAAGACCGCGAGGTTAGCTTCACTCAGGCCACCGGTAGCATCGTCGCCGAGCGCGTGATGGACGGCGTCTTTCTGACGCTGGCCACGTCGGCGTCGTTGCTCGCCGCCACCAAGGTCTCGCCTCTCCCGAGTCGACTCGGGGATCTTCCACTCCCGCTCGCCACCGTGCCCGCCGCGGTGCTGCTGGCCACATTGGCCTTCTGCGGTTTGTTCTTCGCCATGACCGCGTTCTACCTAGCGCGAGGTTGGGCGCAGGGCGTCACTCGGCGCCTGGTCGGCAGCGTATCTCCACGGGCGGCCGCTTGGGCGGAGCGCACGCTGCAGCAGTTGGCCCAAGGGCTCAGCTTCCTGCGGTCGTCGAAGAACCTCGCGGCTTTCGTTTCGAGCACAGTGGTGTGCTGGTTACTCGCGTTTTTCGCCCAGTGGCTGTTGCTGCGCGCGGCAGGCCTGCCCGCGACGCTGGCCCAGGCAACGGCGGTCGTCGGTATCCTGGGCCTCGGGGTAGCGGTTCCCGCAGGCCCGGGCCTGTTCGGAGCTTTCCAGATCGCGAGCTTCTCGGGGCTTTGCCTATTCTTCCCCATCGAGGACGTCCGCGCCGAGGGCACGGTCCTCGTGTTCGTCTCGTACGTCAGCTATCTCGGTCTCAACGTGCTGAGCTTGCTCCTCGGCTCCCTCGTGGTGGCGGCCACCCCCCGCCGCGTCGCTGGCCGCGTGTAGAGAGACGCGGCCTCAGCTGGAGCGAGCCACGCGCAGTAGCCGAGCTTGCTCGTGACGCGCACTGTTGACGCGCGCGTCATCTACCAAGAAGTTCACGTCCGGCGTGCTCGTGGCCTCGATGAAAATTTGATAGGAAAACAGCGTACGGCTGACGCGAATCAACGCCAGGTTTGCCTTCAACGCGCCCCTGCCCAGCAGGCCCTCTCCCAAGACTTTGGGGAACGGCGCCGGCACACCCTTGACGCTCTGAATGCGGAAGCCGGCGTCACGCAGCAAATGCTCTGCGGCCCGGAACGTGAAAAGGCGCGTGTGCGTACGGTCCAAAATTCCGGCCTTGCCGTAGTTGAACTGCCCGATAAGTAGCATCAGCCGCTGCACGATGAAGGCCACGTTGGGGGTGCTGAACACGAGGCGCTTGGAATTGTGGTCGAACTGGCTGCGCAGCTGCTGGAGAAACTCTTCCGGGTCTTGCAGATGCTCGATGACGTCCAGCAAAAGCAAGGTGTCGTATCCGGCCACATCGAACTTGGGCGGCTCGTTGAGGTTTTGAGTTATCACCTTCACGTCCAACGTGGGGACCGTGGGGGCATGTTGGTCGACGACTGCGACCTCGCAGCCCTGCTTGCGAAGCTCCCGCGCGAGCCCGCCTGGCCCCGAGCCGATGTCCAGCACCCGCGAGCCGGGGCCGACGGCGCCGAGCGCATAGGTGTGACTGCTGTCGTAGCCGAGCTTCAAATCGTAGTGAGCGTTGCCGTCCGCCTGCGGTTCGAAGCGCCGCTGGTACAGCAAGCCCGAGCGATGCGCGACGTTCTGTAGCGTCGCGGAAATGACGTCCTTGGCGTACTTCACGCCGTTCACCCGGCAAATCTCGTCGCCGTAGTAGGTCGGTATCGGCCGCTCGATGATTCGTAGACCGGCGTTCAGCAGCTGAATGATGATCTCGGTATCGAAGTGAAAGTCGTTGGAGTTCAGCCGGTAACGGATGGCCTCCAGCGCTCTCACCGAGTAGACCCGGTAGCCGCTGTGGAACTCGGAGAGCTTGGTGCCGAGAAGCGCGTTTTGGCAGGTCGTCAGGACCTTGTTTCCAACGTACTTGTAGAGCGGCATCCCACCTTTGAGCGCGCCGAAGCGGTTCATCATCCGGCTGCCGAAGACTGCGTCCGCTTCGCCGTCGACCAACGGTTGCAGCAGGCGTGGTAGCTCCTCTGGCGCGTACTGCCCGTCACCGTGGACCATGGCCACGTGGTCGAAGCCATGGGCGATGGCGTAGGTGTAGCCCACCTTTTGGTTGCCGCCGTAACCCTGGTTGTATTCGTTCCGCAACACGGTCATGCGGATGTGGGGGTGGGCTTCCTGGTACTCGCGGCCAACCGCATAAGTGCGATCGTCCGACGCGTCGTCCACCACCAGCACCTCGCAATCGTGATCCTGGAAGACCGACGGCGGGATGCGCTCCAAGACCTGCTTCAGCGTCGACTCTGCGTAGTAAGCGATGACGAAAACGAGCAGCTTGGGCTTGACCCCCGCGGGACTAGGCATGGCCCGCAGTCTAACTCGGCGCCGACAGACCGGCCACCGCTGTGCGCCTCACGGGGGCAGAGGCTGGCGGCGCACGAAGAGCTCAATCCTGCCGCGCCGTGTCCCGAACTGAAAAAACGCGGGATCTGGCGCGATGTCAGCGCGGCAATCTCGCTCCACGACCACGAAGTCGGCGCGTTCGTTGGCGGCGCCAGCGCCATGCAGGGAGCCGTGCGCGCGGGGCGGCTTCATCCCGCTCAGGCGCCGTTGCAGGTCGCTCAAACGATACCAACCCTGCTGATAGTTTTGCCCGCAGCCGTAATACGCCACCTCGGGGTCGGCCGCGGTGAGGGGAGGGGGCAGCTCTGGCAGCGCGCCGATCGTGTAGCCGGCGTGGCGCTGCTGGTTCTTCGTGAAGCGCTGCGCGTAGCCGAAAAACGCCAAATCTCCGGCAATAGAGTCAACGGCGACGCTCACATCTGGCCACACCAGGTGAGTCACCCCTAGGGCCCGAAGCTGCTCGTGGATCGCGCGCGGCGTACGCAGCCGCCCGTAGCTGATGAGTCCTTGGTTCTGATCGGTGACCCAGTTTCGATCCATGCCCAGAATGAGCAAGGTGTCGTGGGTGAGCACGACCGCGTCCTTGGGGATGAGCTTGCCGATGGCAGGCATCGGTTGAAAAAGCGCGAGCCGGCTCTTGCGCTGCTCGTGGCCCGAGGCGAGCCACTGCGCGACGTGTCGCAGCGGAGAGTCCATACCGATTTGATTGTGACTACGAATGAACGGCGTGTCCGAGCCCCAGATGACTTGCAGCGCCAACAAGCCAGCCACCGCCAAGCGTGGCGCCGTGCCCATCTTCCAGGCGAGACCGAGCGCCGCCGCCGTCCCCGCCGCCATGAGCGGAACGACGGTCTGCAGGTACCGGTCGTAGTGGGCGAGCAGGTACCAGAAGACGACGGCGAGCATGGCCGCGAGGTAGATGCCCCAAACGCGACCGGCCCGCTTCAGCAGCGGCAAAAGCGGCAGGGTGAGCGTGAAGAGCGAGCCGAAGATGGGCACGTCTCGGTGGAAAAACTCCCAGTCGTTCGGTACGAAAGAGAAGGTCAGAGTCGAGGCGAGCGCGGCCTTCAAACCTTCCAGGTCCAGGGAAGCGCCGCGACGAATGCCGTCCAAGTCTGCGCGGCGAGCCGCGAACTCGGGCCCCCAAGGATGCGAGTCCAGCAACCCCGCCAGCTGCGGATACAAGGGGTCGCCGTACCAAACCCAGTTTTTGAGCCAGTGGGGAGCGCTCACCAGAAGAACGGACAGGCCGAGCACGCCGAGCGCCGGCCACGCGGACCAACGGCGCCGGACGCTACCCAGCCACAGCCCGCGCAACCCGAGCAGGATGCCGGCGGTCGCGCACACGTTCCACGCCGTGTACTTCACGAGCGCGACCGCACCCACCAGCGCGCCGCACAGGGCGACACGCCGCCACTCGAAACGAGGCCAGGCGCGCAGCGCCGCGAGCGCCAAAGGCAAAACGAAAAAGGCGGCCACGTGATCGGCGCCTGCGTTGAGGTTACTGTCGTACAGGTACAGACCGGGAAAGGCGAGGCGAACACACCAACTCAGCTGCCGGGGCGCAGCAGGGGCCAGTCGCCGAACGACCACGGGGATCTGCAGCAATATGGCGACGAAGAGCGCAAATTCGATGTGCACTCCGACTTCCATTCGATCGAAGATCAGAAGCCCCGGCAACAAGAACACCCACGCGTAGATGTAGCTGAGCAGGTGCGGGAACGCCGCCATCCAGAAGCCTTCGTCGAACCGCGCCACCTTGCCGGACAGCGCGTAACGCTGCCCCATCGGCATGTGGTACCAGCGGGTGTCGAAGGTGAACGTCTCCGGCGAGAGAATGCAGAAGTACAGGACGCCGACGCCGAGTAACCCGAGCAACCAAACCGGCACGAAGCGAAGGTCGAACTCGCGGCGAACGCCCCAGTGACGTCGCCGCGCCAGACGACGCACGTCTCGCCAGGTTCTCTTCGCGCCGACGGCTAAGAACACGAGCGGAAGCAGCACGGCCGTGACCGGGTGCAGGCCGTGGACCAGACCGATGAAGAAGATGGCGAGCCCGAAGCTCAGCACACCTACGGCGAGCCCGACGGTGAGCTGCTCGGTCTTGGCGAGCCACGGGCAGAACCGGCAAACCAGCTCGTGCCCAAACGCGAGGCAACAGACGGCCCACGCCGCTACGAGCAGGCAGTAGCCAGCGTAGCGCCAGAACAGCCACTGGTGGATTGCGTAGTAGCGATGGACGAACGCGCCGAAGAAGAGCGTCGCCGCGACGAGCACGAGCGTGACGGCGAGGGGACGTAGGCGCTCGAACCAAACTCCGATTTTCATGGTCCGGGGGGCACGTTTTTAGCACGTCGACCCGCGCTTTTAGGGCGGATTTCGGCGATCCCGGCGGTCTATTGAGTGAGCACACGCACCTCGGCCAGGTGCATCACCGACTTGGAAAGCACCCGTGCTCGCACGTAACGCGCCGAGGTCTTCGGGAAATCGGCGCGCCATGAGCTGAAAGGCGCTGTCCGCCGCCCAACCTCCTTGAAGTGCTCCGGGTTCGTTGCCAGCTCGACCACGATGGGAATCGCTCGTTCGAAGCAGCAATCTCGTCGGTTCACGAGCCGCACGGCGCTCACCTCCATGGGGCGTCCCAAGTCGATCTCTACCCATGGATTGCGCTCTTCGTTGGTGTGGAAGAAGAAGTCCGAGCCGTTGCCACACTGCTGTTGCGGCGACGTGCATCCCATGCCCGCCGACGAGCTCGTGCGCCATGCCTTGCCCACCGCCACGTCGTACCGACGCTCACTGCTGTCGCGCATGGCGCGGAAACCCAGCAGCACGCCGAGGATCAGCGCGAGCACTCCGCCCAGGCGGAGAAAGCGCTGTAGCCAGAGCGCGTCTCGCGCCCTCGTTTCCCACGCTAGCTCACCCAGTAGAAAACGGCACAGGCCGGCGAGGTCGGTCGCGCGCAGGGCTCGCTCTTCTTTCGGCACGCCCCAGGTATCGGTGAAATTTCCGGTCTCCACCAAGCGGACCAACTCCGCGGCGCGCTCCGCGCCGCCACAAGCGTCCGCGAGCGGCTTGCTGGCTAGCCCTTCCCAAGGCGAGGCTGGCGACGCACCGCGGCGATCCGCCAATGCTCGCGCCGCAAAGAAGGCCGACTGGCGGTAGAGCTCCGCGGCGGTTGCGTCCGCGCTGCTAGGCAGTGGCTCGGCGGGCAGACGCGCTCGCTCGCCGAGCGCGAACAGTAGCCTCGCCCGCTCCGCGAGCTCCCGCGCCGCAGGCGACGCTTGCTTCGCGTCGGCTCGCAGGCGCTTGAGGGCCCGACCTCGCCAGAACCACTCCAGGACTCGGCGCAAGGCGCCGGGAGGCCTTCCCTGCGGAGAGGGAGGGGCGGCCACGCCGCTGGGTACGGGGCCTGCACCCGCGGAGTCGCCCTCGGTGGCGCTCGGGGTCAACGTGTCTTCAGCCAAAGCTGGTTCTCCGATTTGTCGTATCCCCGCTTGGCGAGGACGAATGGTCCGCTGCTTGCCACGACGCCGAAAGGACCCTTGAGCGCTTCGTGAACGAAGTGGCGCTCGTCGTCGCGCGCGGGGGACTCCCAAAGCACGTACTCGGCGTCGTAGATTCCATTTCTCAACGTGTAGGCGTCCGGCCGGCTTGAGACGTGCGGCACGACGAATTCAGCGGCGCTGATCTTGGCGAGCGGGGGCACCTTGCCCACGAGCCGCAGCAGGTCCGCGTAGCGCTGGCGGTCCGAGTCGCTCATGCCGAACTTGTACTTGCCGAAGCCACCCCGCGCCGTATTCGTCTGCAAGATTGCGCCGTACTGGTAGCTCGTGAGCAGGGTCGTGAAACAGGCGGCGGCCAGCCAAATTCGCTGCCTTCGGAAGCCGCCGTCGACCCCTGGGAACTTGGGAGCGCGCAGCCACCTCAGCGTCGCGATGAACCCCACGAAGAGAAATGCGGTCCAATGCGCCGTGTACTGGAAGGAGATCTGGACGAGCGGGGGGTACTTCGTGCTCAGGAGCGTGAAGAAAAAGCCGGGCAGGGAGACGAAGAACCCAATTGGGCGCCGCCACACGAGGAAGCAGAAGGGCGCGCCGATCTGGACCAGGTACAGGAATTTGTCGGTCTCCAGCAGGCTGGTCAGCGTGTAGACCGGATTGCCGAGCACGGTCATCAGCACACCCCCGTAGCCGTGACCGCCGGCGGGGACGAGATCCTTCCACTGATGGATGAACGACTGTGCCCCGTCCAAGAAGCGGGGCATGATCATCATCTTCATCACGAGGAAGTAGACGGCGGCGACACCCGCCACCACCATTCCCGCGCGCGGCCTTCGCCCGGCGAACATGGCGAAGGCACCCATGACCACTAGGTCCGCCGCGACGTCCTCGCGCACGCTGAGCGTGAGAATGACGGCGAGGGCAGCCCACTTGTAACGACCTGCGTCAATCAGCCACAGCGTGAGCCATAGGAAGAACACGCCGAGCGGCAGGTAGTGAAAGTCGTAAAGATTCGAGCCGTGGACAGGCGGATAGAGGACGTAAAGCACCGCGCACAGGCTCGCCGCCCACCGCCCGATGTGCGAGCGAGCAAACAGGTAGAGCGGGACCGCAGCGAAGCCGATGAGCGCTGCCTGGAACGCCAGCAGCATCTCCGGCTGCTGATAGAAGTAATAGAAGATGCCGATGACGTACGCGAAGAGCGTGGCGTGAAAGCCGAAGTGCGTACCGTGCGGTCCTGACAGCGGCGAGGACTTCATGAACCCGCCGAAGTGGACGGTGTTCCACAGCAGGTTGTTCTCCAGCCCCAGGTCGTAGCTCATGGTGAGCACGGAGCGGTGGTACTGGATGGTGTGGTACGAGAAGTAGAGCGTGTAAAAGGTCGCCGCGAGCGCGACGACGAGTGGAGGGACCCAGCCCTCCGTGCGCGCGGCTAGCCGAGAGAGGGCGCGCCGCACGGACTCGAGGGCCTCGGAGGGATCCGACCGTAGAGCCTCCGCGCTCACTTTCAAGCAAACGAAGAAGCCGAGCCCCAAGACGCACGTGAAGACGCCGAAGGTCGTCTCGCGCGAAGCCCAGAGCTGCCATTGGAAGCCGAGCGGAAGAAAGCCAGACACGAGCAGCGGCGACAGCTCCAGTGCACCGCGTGTCAGCCGCGCGGCGGCGTCCCGACGTGCGCGCAATAGGAAGGCGAGCCCGCCGAGCACGGCCACCACCCCGAGCGCCACCATGAGCTGGATCAGCGCGCGCCGAGCTTCGATTGGTAGCTCGTTCTCCAATGCGTAACGGGCAAGGCCGTCGCTGCCGAGCGACCAGAGGCACAGACCCACCGAAGCCCCTTCGCAGAACAAAAGCGCTGCGAGCTTGACCGCGCTTTCTAGCGGCAGAAAGCGCTCGCGCAGCGCAGGCCGGACGCCCAAGCTGACTTCCTTCTGCGCGAGGAGATCTACTCCGTCATCGGTGGTATCGAACCCGGGGCCGGGCATGGGAGGGGAGGTGTAGCAAATAGGGCGGCCGTTCCCAAGCTAGAAGCGATCTGTGGTGCATCCGGCAGGCCAGAGCGTAGATTAGCCGCGAATGGAGCGCCCCGAGCTGTCTCTCATCATTCCGATCTTCAACGAGGCCCTAGTGATCGACGAGCTACGTCGCCGGCTGGCCGAGGTGATGAGCAAGCTCGAATCGCAGGTGAGAAGTTGGGAAGTCGTGTTCATCGACGACGGATCCAAAGACGCCTCCCTTCAGATGCTTCGAGAAATGGCGAGCGCGGAGCCTCGCTTCAAAGTCGTCTCGTTCGCTCGTAATTTTGGCCACCAGCTCGCCATCACGGCTGGCTTGGACAGAGCCGAGGGTGACGCGGTCGTGATCATGGACGCCGATCTCCAAGACCCGCCGGAAGTCGTGCTCGAGATGATCACTCGCTGGAGAGACGGCTTCGACGTGGTCTACTGCGTGCGTCGCAGTCGGGCGGGAGAGACGCTGTTCAAGCGCGCGACCGCGTCCGTCTTCTACCGCTTCCTGCGCTGGATGCTGGGCGGCGTCACCATTCCCGTCGACGCAGGCGACTTCAGGCTCGTCTCGCGGCCCGTCGTGCTGACCCTGCGCGCCCTGCGCGAGCGGCATCGCTTCGTGCGCGGCATGGTATCTTGGGTCGGTTTCAAGCAGAGTCCGCTGCTGTACGATCGGGAGGCGCGCTTCGCGGGGGAGACCAAGTATCCGTTTACGAAGATGCTGCGCTTCGCAGTAGACGCGATCACGTCCTTCTCGATTCTGCCGCTGCGCCTTGCGAGCTGGCTCGGCGTCGGAACCGCAATGGTAGCAATCGTCTACTCGATGTACGTCGTCTACGTGAAGCTGTACCTGGGGGCTACCGTGCAAGGCTGGGCCACGCTCATGATCGCGGTCGCCTTGGGGACTTCGGCCCAGCTGTTCATGACCGGCATTTTGGGGGAGTACGTGGGTCGCATCTACGAGGAAGTGAAGCGAAGGCCCCTGTACGTTACGGCCGAGCTGATCAACTTCGTCGGTGCGGAGGCGGGACCGAGCTCGCGCTACCTGGACGATCGTCGCGAGAAGGCGCGAGAGCCATCATGAGCGCGAAGCACGCGAAGAAGTTCGACGCCTACGCGGAGTCGTACGAGCAGCTGCACGCGAAAAACGTCGCCTTGACCGGAGAGGAGACGGGGTACTTCTCCCAATACAAGGTGGAGTGCCTATTGCGCGCGGGCGTGAACCCCGCCGCGCCCCTGCTCGACTTCGGTTGCGGGATCGGCAACATGCTGGAAAAGCTGGTCGGAAGCTTTTCGGTCGTGCACGGCTTCGAACCCTCGGAGTTGAGCGCCGACAAGGCACGAGAACGCGTGCCCGGCGCGCAGGTCCATCACGATGTTTCCGACATACCGAAAGGCGCCTTCGAGGCCGTCGTTCTGGCTTGCGTGCTGCACCACGTGCCCGTCGCTGAGCGCGCTTCCGTCATGCAGCAAGCCATGACCGCCTTGGTCCCGGGCGGCCGCCTCTTCATCTTCGAGCACAACCCTTGGAATCCGCTGACACGGCGCGCCGTGTCGACGTGCGAGTTCGACGACGACGCCATCCTGCTCTGGCCCGGAGAGCAACGCCGACTTCTGCGTGACGCCGGCTTCGAAAAGGTGAAGCTCGATTACATCGTGTTCTTCCCTGCCGCGGTGTCCTTCCTGCGGCCCCTGGAGCCGCGGCTCAGGTGGCTTTTTGCGGGCGCGCAGACGATGACTTACGGCCGAAAGCCGGGCGGCTGAGCTGGCGACGTCTCCGCGAGTGAGCGTTAGTCGGTGGGCTCGAAGCCCGCGCAGCGCAGAACCGGCAGCGGCGGATACTTGCGAAAGCGCGTAGGCTCCCGCACCGCACGCTCGCACAGCCAAAACATCGAGCCCTTCGCAGAGACGATGGTGCGAGCGTGGCGACAGGTCGCACAAAGTCCAACGCGTGACCGCTCTAGCTCGGTCATTGGCGGTCGAGGATTGGGCGATACCACGCTCGCTACCGCTCGACGCTCAGGCGAACGCGGCAGCGGGCAGCGGGAGGCGCAGACGCAGGCGCTCGAGAAGCTTCTTGATGAGGCGCATGGCAGCTCCTTGTGTGATGCACCGACGGGTAGGACGGTGTGGGGCGAGGTAGTACAGGGATCGCCCCCGACTGGCAAAGGATTTCGCCTATGCTCGCGTCGTGAGCGCCGCGCCGAGCAAGCACGCCCGCAGGGGCCGTCAATCGCCGCGAATCCTGCTCGTCGGCGCGGGCGGAATTGGGGGCGTCGTGGGCTCGCTCGTGTCCGGAGGCGAGGCCGAGCTGGACGTTCTCACGACCAACTCCACTATCGCTACCGCTCTTCAAGAGCGCGGTTTTCGGCTGCGAGGGGACGATGCGGGGCGTGGAGGCAAGCCGGACGCGGTGCTGTCGGTGCCCCCCGAAACCCATGACTACGATTGGGTGCTGCTCGCGGTCCAACCACCGCAGGTCGAGCAGGCGGCGCGTAGCGTGCTTCCCGCGCTCGGCCCGCACGGCAAGCTGGTGTGCTTTCAGAACGGCCTATGTGAGGAGCGCGTCGCGCGCTTGGTGGGGCCGGACCGAGTCGTCGGCGGCGTCGTCGCGTGGGGCGCCTCGATGGTCGAGCCGGGCGTTTACGAGCGGACTTCTTCGGGCGGCTTCTCGCTCGGGGTGCTGCCCGGTGGAGACGATTCGCGCTTGTCCGAGCTGGCCCGGGTGCTCGAGGTGGTGGGTCCCGTCACCATTACCCAGAATCTCATTGGGGTGCGCTGGAGCAAGCTCGCCATCAACTGCGCGGTCTCCACGCTCGGCACTCTCGCCGGCGAGCGGCTCGGCTCGATCCTGAGGCTACGCTTCGTGAGGCGCTTGGCGCTCGAGATCGTCTCCGAGGTCGTGCAGGTCGCGCGGGCCGAGGGCGTACGGCTGGAGAAGGTCGCGGGCACCGTCGACTTGGCATGGCTGTCGCTCAGCCCGGAGGAGCGACGGAAAGCGTCCGTGTCGCTCGCCACCAAGCACACGCTGATGCTCGCGGTTGGCGCTCGTTACCGCCGCATGCGCTCTTCCATGCTGGCTGCGGTCGAGCGGGGGCGCGAGCCAGCGGTGGATTTCTTGAACGGCGAGGTCGTCGAACGCGCCGAGCGTCACGGCATCAGCGTCCCCGTGAACGCGCGGGCCCGTGAGCTCGTATGGGCAGTAGCCAAGGGCGAACGCCGTTCTCGGCGTAAGCTGCTGCGTGAGCTGTGGGAGACGACGCGCCCGACGGTCGTGCCCGCTTGACGGTGCCTGGGGTGAGTCGTAGACGCCGCGCGTGAGCTTCAATCCGCTTTCGTTGACGCGTCGGCAGCTGACCGCGCTCGCGGGGCTCGCTGCGCTGGCCGGTGGGTGTCGCCGTGCCTCGGACTTGCCGCAGCTGGGTAACGTCGGCAGCTTCGAGCTGACCGACCAGGCGGGCCGACCGGTGACCGCCGGGACCCTGCGAGGGCAGGTGTGGGCGGCGGCGTTCTTCTTTACCCGTTGCCCGACGGTGTGTCCGCGCATCACTCGGCGCATGCGCGAGCTGCAGCAAGCGGCCGCCCAGGATGGCGCAAAGGTGCAGCTCGTCAGCTTCAGCGTGGATCCGGAGCACGATACGCCCTCGGTGCTTACCGCGTACGCGCAGCAGTATGGCGCGGACCTCTCGACGTGGCGCTTCCTCACCGGCGATCTGGAGGTCGTGCGCAAAACGTCCGAGCAAGGATTCAAGCTGGCGCTCGATGGCAAGCCGACACCTGGCGCCGACCACCTGGGCCTCTTTCACGGCTCGCACCTGGTGCTCGTCGACGGCACGGGTGAAATTCGCGGCTACTACCGGACTAGCGAAGACGCGCAGATGACCCAGCTGCTGAAAGACGCGGCGCTGCTCGGCTGACGGCATGGCCGCCGCGCCGTCGGGCGGCTGCCGCTCGCGGTGCCATATTTCCAGGAATTTGGCGCTGGCGCGGCCCCTGCAATCGCCCACGCACCCATGCAAGCTATCGTGAGGGCCACGATGGTTTCACAGCCGGTCGTTTCGCTGCGCTACCGAGTCGGTAGAAGCCCTGAAGCATGAGCTCCCGGACCCTCGAAGCCAAGGTGCGCGAGCTAGAAGCGACGCGCACCCCCGGCTGAGTTAACCTTTCACTCCGCCGCGACGGGCGTCTCCAGCTCGGTCTCCGACTCCGGACGGCGCGGGTAGCGCATGCGCTGGGGCGTCGCGATGTGGATGATGCCCAGCTTGTCCAGCAGCACGATCGCCGGATAGGTGGGGTCGATCTCGAAGCGACGGGCCGCGAAGTTAGGGCTCATCGAAAACTCGTGGTGGTTGTTTTGGAACAGCTCACCCGCGGTCAGAAAGTCGAAGAACAGCGTATTCCGCGACACGTCCTTGCTCTGGTAGTTGCGGTAGCCGTACTTGTGGCCGCACCAGTTGACGATCGCCCCGTGGATGGGACCCATGATGAAGTGGGCGGGGAGCAGAGCGAAGAGCCAGGGGCTGGTCGCGAAGTGAAGGTAGAAGGCGGTGTAAACGCCGCCCCACGCCACGCGCGCGGCCCAGTTCTGACCAATCTTCTCGAGCAGCGGCCAGCTCGGCACGTCTGCCTCGAACCGCGGCTCCGCCGTCTCGCGGTAGTACGCGAAGGCGTCGTAGCGCTTCTTGGTCGCCAGCATCATCGTAAAGACGTTCTTGTAGAAGAGCGGCGAGTGGGGGTCCTTCTCCGTGTCGCTGAACGCGTGGTGCATACGATGCAAGATCGCGTAGCCGCGCGGGGACAAGAAGCTCGACCCCTGCGCCACGTACGTGCACAGGAAGAAGAAGCGCTCCCAGCCCTTCGACATCGTGAACTGCTTATGCGCTCCGTAGCGGTGCAGGAAGAAGGTCTGGAAGAAGACCGAGATCTGCCAGTGAGCAACGAAGAAGACCAAAACCGGTAACATGAGCCCGTTCAACCTAAGGGAGGGCGGGCCAATTGGTGGTCATTCTTGTGTCATTTGGGGCCTTTAACGTGCCGCGCTGCGGCATGGCCGCCGCCGGTTGCGGAAATCGCGGAAATCGCTAAAGTGCGCGCTTCCCTCGTGGCCCAAAGCTCACAAAACGCGGAAAATAGGCCTCTCGTAGGCGTCATCATGGGCTCTTCCAGTGATTGGGAGACGCTTCGCCACACGGCGGAAACGCTGGCCGAGCTTGGGATCCCGCATGAGGTGAAAGTCGTCTCCGCCCACCGGACGCCGGACCTGATGTTCGAGTACGCCTCGAGCGCCGAGGCGCGGGGTCTGGAAGTCATCGTGGCTGGGGCCGGGGGGGCCGCTCATCTGCCCGGCATGGTCGCCGCCAAGTCGGTGGTGCCCGTGCTCGGCGTGCCCGTGCAGAGCCACGCCCTGAACGGGATGGACTCGCTCTTGTCCATCGCGCAGATGCCGGCCGGCATCCCGGTCGGGACGCTCGCCATTGGCAAAGCGGGAGCGACCAACGCCGCGTTGCTCGCCGCCGCCATCGTTTCCACGACGCGCCCCGCACTTCGTGAGGCGCTCCACGCCTACCGCGCCAAGCGCACGCAAGCAGTGCTGGACAAACCCGACCCTCGGGCTTGAGCGGCTATGGCGAGTCGGGTTCTCGGCGCTCGAGTCGGCGTGTTGGGCGGGGGGCAGCTCGGGCGAATGCTCGGCCTTGCCGGTCGCTCCATGGGCCTGGAGCTACAGTTTTTGGATCCTACGGCGGGCTCGCCCGCAGCCGCGGTGGGTGAGCTGGTCGTCGCCGGCTACGAAGATGAGTCCGCGCTCGAGCGCCTCGCGACCTCCGAGGTCGTGACGTTCGAGTTCGAAAACGTCCCGGTCTCGGCGATCAAGAGCTTGGAGCAACGCTGCGCCGTGTTTCCCGGCTCCCGCGCCCTCGAGGTGGCTCAAGATCGCCTCCACGAAAAGACCTGCTTTCGCGCGCTCGGGATCGGGACCCCGCCTTTCGAAGCGGTGGATACCTGGGAGCAGCTGCAAGCGGCGCTCGTTCGCGTCGGCTTGCCAGCGGTGCTGAAGACTCGCCGTTTCGGCTACGACGGCAAAGGTCAAGCGGTGCTCCGGACGGAGGCGGACGCGAAAGAGGCTTTCGATCGCCTCGGCGGGTCGCCGCTCATTCTGGAAGGCTTCGTGCGCTTCCAGCGCGAGCTCAGCATCATCGCGGTGCGGAGCCGCTCGGGTGAAGTGGCAACGTACCCGCTCGTCCAAAATCATCACGAAGGTGGCATCTTGCGGAAGACGCTCGCCCCGGCGCCCGCCGTCAGCGACTCGCTCCAAGCGGACGCCCGTGCTTACGTAGAAAAGGTGCTCCAGCACCTGGACTACGTGGGCGTGCTCGCGCTCGAGCTGTTCGACTGCGACGGGCGTCTGCTCGCCAACGAGATTGCACCGCGCGTCCACAACACGGGGCATTTCTCGATTGAAGGGGCCCGCACGAGCCAGTTCGAAAACCATTTGCGCGCCATTTTGGGGCTCCCGCTGGGTTCGACGGAGATCCCCGAGCCGTGCGCGATGCTCAACTTGATTGGGCGTTCGGTGGACCCGCGCGCGGTGTTGGAAGTGCCGGACGCGCACCTCCATTGGTATGGCAAGGAGCCGAGGCCGAACCGCAAGGTGGGGCACATCACCGTGCGCGCGCCGGACGTGCCCACCCTCGACGAGCGTGTGGCGCGCCTCGAGCGATCGATCGGCGCCTGACGCCTACTTGACGTCCTTGGCGCTCGGCCCGAGCAGAGTGCCGCACATCGTTTTGCAGCGGGTGTCCTTCTCGCTGCACGCACACTTGCCCGCCTTCTTCTTCTCGAGCGTCTGTTTCATCTGCTCAACGGTGAAGCCGGCGAGGCGCTCCACGCGGTCCATCTTCCACTTCTCCTTGCGCTGCTTGCCGGTGAGCGGCTCCGTGGGCTTGCCGTCCGGCTCGGCGCAGCAGCGGAAACCGAGGAAGTAGTAGTAGAAACCCTCGTCGTGCGTGTAGATCTTGGGGCGGCACTGGTTGCGCACGCCTTTGTACCAGGGGCCGCCGGAGTGAATGCTGTCATATTTGCCCTTGAAATCGGGCTCATTGAAGCTTTCGCTCTGGGTGACTTCGTCCGTGTTGCCCGGCAAGTCCGCGACTCCGTACGGGCTCACACACTCGGGTTGGCTCCCGTCGCGCACGCCCTTCCACAGCCGCGCTAGCTCCTCGGGATCGCGCTGGGCGACCTTCTTCATGTCGGGCGAATCCCACTCGACGTCTCCGTGGCATTTGTTGGTGTCGCGCACGTAGCCGTAGGGGAAGGGGAGCATCTCCGGGCCTTCGCAAGCGAGCGTCCATTCGCTCTCCGTGCACATGCGCTTGCCGACCGCCGCACACTTCACCTGGGCTTGGTGAAACTTGTTCATCACCTCGGAGCGGGCACCCTTCTGGTTCGGCCACGTGTACGTGTCCATGCAGTAGCGCTTCTTCAACTTCTGGCCCACGCACTGGCTCTTCGGCTCGAACTCTTCGCAGACGTCCTTGTTGTTGGCTTTGTCGTGCCACTGCTTGACGCACTTGTGCTCGACCTTCGTGCAGTACTCACCCTCGATGAGCTGCATCCCGTCCGGGCAGGCGCTGTCGTCCGCATCGGCCGAGCTCTGGTTCGCGACCTTTTTTGGAGACTCCGAAGATTTCTTGGCCGTTGGCGCGGCGGAGGCCGAGCCCGCCGGCGGGGGCTCGCTCGCGGTCGCGCTGGGCGCGCTGGGCGCGGAGGCAATTGCCGCAGGCGCCGGTGCCGGCTCGGCGCTGATGGACGACTGAGAGCCCGCGCAGGCGACGTACGTGAAATAGACGACACCGAGGGCAAAAGCGCGACGCATGGCGCGGAACCTACAAGAAACCCGCCGGTTCGGCAAAACGTCGCGTGCCTTGCTCGGAGCCGCTTCCGGTCGCATGATGCGTCGAGGCGTTTCTAGGCTCATGCACGTCATTCGTCGCGTCGGCTTGATTGGAGATGTGCACGCCGAGGACGACGCGCTCGCCTTCGTTCTGCGGGAGCTGCTCCGGATGCGCGTCGACACGTTGCTTCAAGTCGGAGACATCGCGGACGGCCCCGGTGACCTCGAGCGGTGCGTCGCTCTCCTGCGTGAGCATCGGGTGCTGGCGGTACGCGGAAACCACGACCGCTGGTTGCTCGCGAACCAGCAGCGAGGGCTTCCCTACGCTCGGCCGCTCGACGCGACGCCGTCTAACGTCGTCGAATTCCTCTCGGAGCTCCCCGTGACTCGTGAGTTTCGTTCGCCACGCGGCCACGTGTTGCTCTGCCACGGCCTGGGCAACAATGACATGGCCGGGGTCCGGCCCGACAGCGGCGGCTACGACATCTCTTCGAACGAGGAGCTCCAGCGGCTCATTCAGGAGCGCCGCTACCGCTTCGTGATGAACGGACACACCCACCGCTCCATGTTGCGTACGTTCGGGCCCCTCTCCATCGTGAACGCGGGCACGCTGCTACGCGATCACGAGCGCGCGTTCACACTCGTGGATTTCGAACGCGGCGACTTGGTGCGTTATCGCCACGTCGGTAATGCACCGATGAGTCAGGAGCTGCCGAGTTGGTTCGAAGAGCATCAGGCGCTCGCGGACTCCCCGTCGGAGCCATTCCGCGAGCCGCCACCGTGAACCCGGTTACGCATCCCTGGGCGGCTCGCTGCGAATTGTTGAGCGCAGCTCAAGTAAGCGTCAGTTCCAGTAGCGCGGTCGTTCTCGCTGCAAAGATTTGTTGAGTGGCGACTCAAGGGGCTTGCGCGCCACCGTGCACCGTCCCATGTAGGCGACACGTTCGAGCCACCGAGCCGACAATCATGGACGGGTCTCTGCCTTCATCTGATGCATTCGCGCACGAGCTAGTGACGCACACCGACGAAGTTTCAAAGAAGCTTCGTGGGGGCGTTTGGGAGCGGAGCGAGGTGGCCCGCGCCACTTATACTGCCATTTTCGGCGTCGGTCGCTGGTTGGCCGATCACGGCATCACCCCCAATTCGCTGACCTACGCGGCCCTAGCCCTCGCGGTGGCTTCCGGTGTCGCTGCAGCGCTTGGGCTGTACCTCGTCGCGGCCGGCTGTCTGCTGGCGAGCGGCGCGTTCGACTTGCTGGACGGCATCGTCGCCCGCGCGGCGCACCTCAATACCCGATTCGGCGCCCTGCTGGACTCGACGGTGGACCGACTGGCAGACGCTTTGCCGCTGTTGGGCCTCGTCGTCGCCGGCTCGCAAACGCCCCTGGCCTCCGCCGTCCTCGTGATAGCGATGATGACCGGGTTCGCGGTCTCCTACGTTCGGGCCCGCGCCGAAGGCTTGGGCATCAGCCTGCCGCCCCTGTTCATGCGCCGGGCGGAGCGCCTCGTGTTGTTGCTGCTCGCCCTCGTGCTCGGCGCGGTAGAGGTGCCTGGCTTCCCGAGTGAAGTAGCGATGCTCTCGGTCATCGCGGTGATGGCCCTGCTCAGCCTCGTGGCGGCGGTCTGGGCCCTGCGTGCAGCCTACGTAGTGCTTTCCGTGGACGAAGAGACGCGAGTCACCGCCCCAGCAGCGCCGACGCCGAGTAGGCCATAGCGCCAGCCACGAGTCCCGCGAGCAAGTCGTCCGCCATGATGCCCACGCCGGGGGGCGAGAGCCGTTGCACGGTGTCGATGGGGCCAGGCTTCGTGATGTCGAGCACCCGAAATAGCGCGAGCGCGAGCACCCGAATTCCGATACTGCTTCCGCTTACGATACCCATGGCGATCAAAGTCCCCGCCACTTCGTCGATGACGACCTTCTGCGGGTCCTCGATGCCCTCGGCCTTGGCGATCTCGTTGGACGCCCAGATGCCCGCCGCCGAGAGCGCAACGATCGCCACCGCATGCGGCACGGGCCCGAGCGTCGCGAGCGCGAAGTGTAACGGTACCGCGCCCAGTGAGCCGACCGTGCCGGGGGCTTTCGGTGACAAGCCGCAGCCGAACCAGGTGGCGAGGAGTCGAGCAGGGAGGGCGGCTTGAGCCATGATGGGACCGTAACACGGGCGCCGCCACCGTCACGGCCTCGGTTGCTCCGCTACCGCCAGCTCATTTCTCGGCTCTTTCCGTTGATACCGCTCGTCTACGTGCTGGTCGTCGCCGGGATAGGGGACCTGCGGGTAGAGCATGTGGTGCTGGTGCTGGTGGTCGTGGGCCTTTCGGCTTTTGGTCCGAGGTCGCGCGCCTTCTTGGCCGACATCACGCCGTACGTGCTCGTCGCCATCGGCTACGACATGGTCCGCTACGCGCGCCGCGCGTTCGTCACCGCGGAGCGGGTCCATGCGTGCGGCTTGAGGGACTTCGAGCTCGCCGCGTTCTCGGTCGCGCCCGGCGTTACCATTCAAGATTGGTTTCAGCTGCACCACGCCCCGTTTTGGGACGTGTTGTTCGCGGTGCCGTACACCATCTTCGCGTACTTGGCGCTCGTTTACTCCGGCTACCTCTACTTCGTGGATCGCGCGCGCATGCGCCGTTACCTGTGGGCGTTCGCGATCGCCAATTTCATCTCCTTCGCGGTTTGGATGGTCTTTCCCGCCGCCCCGCCTTGGTACATCCGCGCGAACGGCTGCCAGGTGAGCATGGCCGCGTTGCCCAGCGCCGCGGGGCTTCTGCGCGTCGACCAGCTGTTTGGCATGCACTACTACGAAAACCTGTACTCCCGCGCCGCGTCCGTGTTTGGCGCCATGCCCAGCATGCACTGCGCGTATCCAATGCTCGGCCTCCTGACGGCGTGGCGTTCGGTGAGTTGGAAGACGCGCCCGCTGCACGTGCTGTACGCAGTGACGATGCTCGTCGGCTCCAATTACCTGGACCATCACTGGCTGTGGGACGGCATCGCCGGTATCGCGCTCGCGGCGGTCGCGGTGTGGCTCTCCGGCAAGCTGCTCGGAAAGCCGGAAGACGCGGCCCCTGCGGTAGCCGCCCCGGCGGGGGCCGTATGACGACCCCGCGTCCGGCCGGGTTGGCGCGCCTCGTTCACTTCTTGATGCAGCACTCGCGCGGGGTGCTCGCAGTCGCAGCCGTGGTCGTGCTCGTGTGCGGTTACCGCACCGTGCTCACCTACAGCTCGCTGAAGAGCGAGCTGGAAGAGCTCCTGCCCCGATCCGCGCCCAGCGTCGCCGCCATTCAGGAGCTGCGCTCGCGTCTGCCCGGTCTACGTTTCCTCGGCGTCGTCCTGGAGACGGACGACCTGACGCGAGCGGCGGACGCGGACCAATTTCTCGATCGACTCGCAGAGCGGATCCGCAAGTACCCGCCGGATTTGGTGCGCGGCGTGCGGCTGGACACGAAGGCTGAGCGTGAGTTCGCGGAGCGTTACGCGCTCCAGCTCATGGAGCCAACGGACGTGAAGAAGCTGCGCGAGGCCGTGGAGGCGCGTCGAGATTTCGAGGTGTCGCGGGCCATGGGCAGCGACCTGGACGACGAAGCCGACGCCGAAAAGCCGCCCGAGCTCCCGCTAGAGTCGCTACGCGAGAAGTACCAGGCGCGCTTCGGGGCGGCGGCCAGCGCGCGCGAGGGAGACCGATTCGTGTCTCCGGACGGGCGCGACCGCGCGCTCCTCATTCAAACCAGCTCGACGTCGACCGGCTTCGAAGCGGACTCCCGGCTCTTGTCGCGCGTTCAAGCGGACGTGGCCGCGCTCGGCGGCGCGCCGCGCGGCAGCCGCCTCGGTTACGCAGGGGACGTCGCGACGCGCGTGGAAGAGACCCACGGCCTCGCTTCGGATCTCGGCATCTCGAGCGTGGTCGTGGCGTTGCTCGTCGTGGGCAGCTTGGTCTGGTTTTACCGCTCGTGGACGGCGCTCGTCGCGCTGTTCGTGCCGCTCGTGCTCGGAACTTGCGCCGGCTTCGGGCTCGTGGCGTTGCCGCCATTTTCCATTCGCTACCTGAATACCAACACCGCGTTCCTCGGCTCCATCGTCGTGGGCAACGGCATCAACTCCGGCATCATGCTGCTCTCGCGCATCCAGGAGGAGCTGGGGCAGAAGAAGGGCGTGCGAGAGGCCGTCGTCACCGGCGTCACGGAGAGCTGGCGCGCCACGTTCGCGGCCGCGCTCGCCTCGGCGGCCTCTTATGTTTCCTTGGTCTTCACGGACTTCCGCGGCTTCAATCAGTTCGGCTGGATTGGTGGCTTCGGGATCCTGATGTGTTGGGCGGCCATGTACCTCATCATGCCCGCGCTCTGCGTTTCACTGGGCGAGCGGCTCCGGCCCCGGGCAGTGACGACGTCGGGCGCGCCCCCCTCGCCGGGCATCGCCGCGAAGATCGCGGACCTCACCATGAAGCACCGCAAGCTGGTGCTCGCCGGCCTGGCTGTGGCCGCGGCCGTGTCCGTCGCCGGGCTCGCCACACGTCGCGGCGATTGGATCGAGTACGACCTCTCCAAGCTTCGGCGCAAGGACTCCTGGGTGGACGGCGAGCGCTACTGGGGCAAGCGCATGGACGCCGCCACCGGGCGCTACCTCACGCCGAGCGTGGTGATGGCGAAACGCGCTGCCGACGTGCCCCAGCTGGAAGCGCGCCTTCGCGAGTTGAAAGAGAAGCGCGGCGCTGGCGACCTCATCGCCGAGGTGCGCAGCGCGCAGCAGCTCTTGCCCGATTACCGAGCCGAGTCCATCGAAGAGGGCAAGCTCCTCAAAGCCGCCATCACCCCCAAGCTGCGCAGCAAGCTCAAAGACTCGGAAAAGGACCTGCTGGACCGCGCCCTTTCGGACGCTTCGCTGCGATCGCTCACGGCGGCGGATTTGCCGGAGGCGTTTGCGGCGGGGCTGCGCGAGCGCGACGGGACCGTGGGGCGAAGCGTGCTCGTGTTTCCGAAGGTCGGCGGCGGCACCTGGCAATCGGAGCGGCTGGGAGCGTTCACTCACGATTTACGTCAAGCCGCCGCGGCCGCGGGCGCGATCGCGGCCGGCCCGCTCCTGCTCTCCAGCGACTTGGCCGACGCGCTGCGCTCGGACGGGCCGCGCGTCACGCTGCTGTCCTTCCTGTGCGTGCTCGGCATCTGCGTTGCGGCGTTCGGCGTCTCCAGTAAGCAGGCGTGGGCGTTCTCCGCGCTGTCCATCGCCACGCTCCTGCTGGGCGTTTCGTTCATGCTCGGCCTACTGTCGTGGTCAGGCGCGAAGCTGAATTTTTCGAACTTCGTCGCGCTGCCGATCACGTTCGGCATTTCCGCGGACTACTCGATCAATATGTTACGCCGCTTCCAAGAAGGGGACGAAGGCGGGGAGGCGGGGCTTTCGAACGCCAGCGGCGCGCTTGCGATGTGCTCGGCGACGACCGTCATCGGCTGGGGCGCGCTGCTGCTGGTCGAGAATCAGGCCCTGTTCTCGTTCGGCGTGTTCGCCATCAGCGGCGAGCTGGCGTCGCTCGTGGCCGCCACGCTCGCCTTGCCGGCGGTGCTCTCTTGGTTCACAAACGCGTCAGCAGTCCGCAAATCACCCCGCTCGGGCACGGCTCCGACGGCTCGGGAATGAGCTTGCAGCTGTCCGGCACCGCCACCATCACCTGTTTGGTAGTGGGGTCGGCGGTGTAGCTGGCGGTCTGGCCCCAGCGCAGCTTGGGCTGCTCCATCTGGCCGACGAAGCGAACCTGGCACTCCGTCACGAAGCGCGCGAGCTTCTCGGGCAAGAGGTTGCCGGGCGGTTCGATGTGCAACCGCGTCGCGAGGGCGGGGGTCGCCCATAGACCCGCCACCATCACCAGGCGATTGTCGTTCCACGTGCGGTATGGCTGAACCACGTTCGCTTTGTTGTCGTCGATCGGCGCGTTCGGATCGCGAGGCCACGCCTCGGTCTCGGTCTTGTTCGCGCAGTGCTTGCCTTCGAACTCTTTGTCGTAGGCGCACGCGAGGCCGGCGTAATCGGCCGTGACCAACGTGATTCGTAAAGTCGACTTCCCTCCGACCTTCCACTCCGAGACGGCAGAGGTTGGCGGCTCACGCGGCTCGAGCTTCTGCCCTAGGCAAGAGAGCGGTAAGAGCGTCGCAGCGCCAATAATGGCGGCAGCGGTGAGGAACCTTCCACCGATGACCGGTGTTTCTTCTTCCACCGGCCTTCGCGGCCTCACGCTCGCCCTGGGCGCCTTGGGCCTCACGGTCTGCGGTGCTGCCGGCTGCGCGTCTGGGGCGGGTTTGTCGCTCTCGCTCATCGCCGCGGGTTGATAGCGCAAAAGTCGGCCGGACACTAACCCCCCGAGAGGGTCACGCCGACAGGCAGTCGACCTTCGGAAAATTTGGCTATCGCGGTGCGAGGAGCGCCTTCGGGGCTCAGGGGCAAATCCGGGCGGCGTGCTGCGGGGGCTGGGCTATATTCGAGATCATTCTTGGGGGTTCGACCCCTACCTAAGAGGTAAGCCATGCCCGCCCCCCGCCCGCTGCTCCAGCAACCCATCGTTCGAGGAGCGCTCGGCGCTCTGCTGCTCTCCTTGTACGCTACGCCCGCAAGCGCCCTCACGCTCGCCGGCGAAGCCGCTCAGGATTTGAAGGCGACCGAGCTAGCGGCCAACCTCGGAGGCCCGACGGACGCGGTGGAGCTGCCAGACGGTCGCGTGGTCGTGCTGGAAAAGGGCGGCAACGTGAAGACATTCACGCCGGGCATGGACGACCCCGCCGTGGACAAGGTCACGGTGGTGACCGACAACCAGAACGAGCAGGGGCTCCTGGGGATCGTCGCCGATCCGGATTTCGCGACCAACCACTACATCTACATCTACGGCTCGGTCGTGCAGGACGCGGCCAACCGGCACCAAGTGCGTCGCTACACCCTGGGGGACGACGGCAAGCTCAGTGCGATGAAGCCGGTCATCGACATGGGCTTGATGGGCCCAGCCAACCACAACGGCGGTGGGCTCTCGATTTACGACGGCTACTTGTTCGTCGGTGTGGGCGACACCGGCAAGAACAACGCGACTCCTCACAATCACATCGGGTCTTGCCTGAACTTGGCGAACGGCAAGATCTTGCGCGTCAAACTTGCGGACGACACGAGCTTAGGGCAGCCGGCGGACGACAACCCGCTCATGGCCGTCGACATGGTGAGCGGCTGTGACACCTCGTCGTCGAACGATGACAACCCCTTCGTGATGCGGCCGCCAGAGAAGCGCGTCTACGCCTGGGGCTTCCGTAACCCATTCCGGCTCTGGGCGGATCCAGTCACTGGCAAGCTGTGGGTCGGGGACGTAGGTGAGGCAAGCCGAGAAGAGATTAGCGTCGTCGAAAAGGGCAAGCACTACGGCTACCCCTTCGAGGAAGGCACCAAAAAGTACTCGAATACGGATCAAGAGTTTCAGCCGGTCGGGACGTGCATGGGAATGACCCCGGCATCGCCGTGCGTCGCCCCCATCACGGACTACGACACGAAGGCTGCGCCGACCGGCAAAGGATCGGTCATGGCGGGCCGCATTTTGGATGGCTGTGGTTGGCCGGACAAGTGGCGTAGCCGCTTCATCTTCGGCGACCATGAGCAGGGCAAGATTTGGTCGATCGACGTGAACGCGACGCGTGACGGCATGGTGGCCGGCTCGCAAAAAGACTTCGCCACCGCGAACGGCGTGACGGCGATGCACTTCGGCACCGACAATGCGCTCTACGTCGTCGAGTACAGCGCCGGTAAAGTCACTCGCGTCACCGCCAACGCCGCGCCGGAAGCAACGCCCGGCTCCTGCCCGGCGGTGGGCCCCGGTCGACCCGGTGGGGTCGGCGGCATGGGGAACGGCGGCAGCGCCGGCTCCGCCAGCGGCGGCGCCGCGGCAGGGAGTGGAGCGGCTGCGGGCGCCTCTACCGGCGGTGCCGGTGGGACCCCGAGCGCGGGCGGCTCCGTCAGTGCGACCGGGGGGAGCAGTGGTGCCTCCAACGGAGTCGCAGGCTCGGCCGCTGGTAGCAGCGCCGGCCCCAACACGGATGACAGCGGCTGCGGATGCCGCATGGCGGGCGGCCGTGCTCCGGCTGCGCTCGGGTTGGCGGCGCTCACCGCCGCTCTAGGCTTGGTGCTCGGGCGCCGACGCGCTCGTCGGTCATGAGCACGGAGCTGACCCGAATGCGTGACAGCGCAGTGCTGCTCGGCGTGCTCGCCGCGGTCGCTTGTGGAGACGGCACCGAAGCTCCGAGCCCTGGCGCTAGTGGTTCTTCGTCTATCGGCGGCTCGGCCGGCGGTGGCGTTGGTGGTACCGCAGTGGCCGGCAGCAGTGGCTTCAGCGGAAGCAGCGCGGGCCTTGGCGGGACCGGCGCCGGTGCTGGAGGCGGCTCGGCCGTTGGTTGCGCGATCCCGGAGAACGGCATGGAGCCGCCATCGCTACTCAGCCAGACCGGCTGCGTGAATATGGTTGAGCCGAGCAAGCCCCTTGCGGGTTTCGTCCCGTACTCGGTGCGGAGCCCGCTGTGGTCGGATGGGGCGGAGAAGCACCGTTTCTTGCGCGTCCCAAGCGGGAGCAAGATTCACGTGGTCGACTGCAGCTCCCCGGCCGAGGCCGCTGGTTGCGCCGACGACAGCATCGGCGGGGACGACGGTCATTGGCAGATGCCGGTGGGCACCGTGCTCGTGAAGAACTTCAGCCTCGGAGGCAAGATCATCGAGACCCGTCTGGTCATGCGCCGTTCCATGACGCGCTGGCTCTTTTACGGGTACGAGTGGAACGAAGGCGCTACAGAAGCGGCCCTCCTGCCGGACGACGAGGTCGGTAAGGACCGCCAGGTCGGCGCGCAGGTCTGGCATTACCCGGGGCGCGGCCAGTGCCCGCAGTGTCACACCCCTGGCGCCGGTTTCTCGCTAGGCCCGAGCACCCCGCAGATGAGCTCGGACTTTCCGTATGCGGAGGGCGCCATGAACCAGGTCGACAAGCTCACGCAGCTCGGCTTGTTCGACGCGCCGCCGAAGCCCTTGCCCGGCTATCCTGATCCCGCTGGCGCCGACGAGCTCGAGGCGCGCGCTCGCTCGTACCTGCAAGTCAACTGCGCGGTCTGTCACCGGCCGAGCGGCGAATACGGCGGTATGGATATGCGCTGGGGCAAGCCCCTTGCGGACATGAAGCTATGTGAGCTTTCGGAGCGCGATCCGGGCAAGAACGGGCTGCCCAAGTACCGGGTCGTCCCCGGCAATCCGACGCAGAGCTCGATGTCCTTTCGAGTGCATGCTCTGGACGAGCTGCGCATGCCCGAAATCGGCTCGAACGTGGTGGATCCAATCGGCGCGAAGCTCATTGACGACTGGATCGCGGCGATGCCGACGACGGCTTGCCCTCCGCAGCCCTAGGGGTAGCCTGGGGTCGATGCCGGGACCCGAGCTAGCCTCGAAGAACCTGCTGGAGGCGAGCGTGCCAGACGCGGCTCGTTTCTTCGAGCGTGCGGACAAGGAGCTCGCGGAGCAGCCGGGCTTGGGCTTTCGCGGGCTTTACGCCAGCGTGCCGCGTCGGTTGGGGACCGCGGCGGAGCGCCCCGCGGAGGCCCCAGCCGACTTGCCGCAAGCGCGTCCTCATTGGACGCTGACCGACTACGCTCGGCTCTGGCTCACGGCGCGGGCGTTGCCGCTCCTGCCCAGCGCGGAGCAACCGGGCTTCGTGCTGAACCTGTTCGAAGCGGGGGAGATCGGCGAGCAAGTGAGCGCACTGCGCGTGCTGAGCGCATTGCCCGAGCCGGAGCGCTTCGTCGAGACCGGCTTGCAAGCTTGCCGCACGAACGCGCGCGACGTCTTCGAAGCCATCGTGTGCGAAAATGCTTTCTTGGCCGCGCACTTTCCGGCGCTCAATTTCAACCAGGCCGTCATGAAGGCGATCTTCATGGAGGTGTCGATTCAACGCATCGAGGGGCTCGAGGCTCGCATCACTCCCGAGCTTCGTCGCATGGCGGCCGGCTATGCGAGTGAGCGTCGCGCGGCGGGTCGGCCGGTGCCCCCCGACGCCACGTTTCTGAGCCAGCCCGGAGACTAAGCAACATGCTGTTCGACCCGCACATCCACATGACCTCGCGCACGACCGACGACTACCAGGCCATGGCCGATGCCGGCATCCGCGCCATCGTCGAGCCGGCGTTCTGGCTGGGGCAGCCGCGCACGCACGTCGGCAGCTTCGAGGACTATTTTCTGTCCCTGCTCGGCTGGGAGCGCTTTCGCGCCGCCCAGTTCGGTATTCGGCACCTGTGCACCATGGGTCTGAACCCCAAGGAGGCGAACAACGCCCGCTTGGCGGACGGGGTCATGGAGCTGCTCCGCTTGTACGTGGAGAAGGACGGCGTCGTGGCCGTCGGTGAGATTGGCTACGACGACGTCACGCCCCACGAAGAGAAGTACTTCATGGCTCAGATTGAGC
This sequence comes from Polyangiaceae bacterium, assembly GCA_029266615.1. Classification (GTDB taxonomy): domain Bacteria; phylum Myxococcota_A; class Polyangia; order Polyangiales; family Polyangiaceae; genus PMG-095. The sequence continues at coordinate 11,080 of JAQSWN010000021.1, read as the reverse complement.
TCGCCAAAGACGCAGGCTTGCCGATCCTCATCCACACTCCCCACCGCGACAAGAAGCGCGGCACGGAGCGCACACTCGCGGTCGTGAAGGAGAGCGGCATCGCGCCCGAGCTCACGCTCATCGACCACAACAACGAAGAAACGCTCGAATCCGTTTTGAGCTCGGGTTGTTGGGCCGGGCACTCCATCTATCCGAACACGAAGATGGATGAGCAGCGGATGGTGAAGCTCGTGCAGCAGTACGGCGGGGAGCGAATTCTCGTGAACTCCGCCGCGGATTGGGGCGTCAGCGATCCGCTGAAGGTGCCGAAGACGGCCGAGGCCATGAAGGCCGCCGGCATCGACGCGACGACGGTCGACACCATTTGCTGGAAAAACCCCGTCAACTTCTTCGCGCAGAGCGGCCGCTTCGACGTCAAAGAGTTCGGTGTGGACTTGCCGGTGGACCAGCGCCAGCTGTTTCAAGGCAACTCCGTGCTGCGCGGTCAGACGCCGCGCACGGACTCCGCCGCCCGCTAATCGGAGCTGCGCTTTGCAAAAAACTCTGGTTCTGAACGTCGTGGGGCTCACTCCGGCCCTCATCGGCGACCACACCCCCGCGCTGCGCGCCTTCCGTGATGCGCACGCAGTCCGGCCCATCCAGACGGTCGTGCCCGCGGTGACCTGCTCCGTGCAGTCTACGTTCGTTACCGGGAAGCTGCCCACTGAGCACGGCGTGGTCGGCAATGGTTGGTACTTCCGCGACCTGGCCCAGGTGTGGCTCTGGCGCCAAAGCAACGCGCTCGTGCACGGCGACAAGTTGTGGGACGAAGCCAAGCGCCGGGACCCGAGCTTCACGGTCGCCAAGCTTTTCTGGTGGTACAACATGTACAGCAGCGCGGACATCTCGGTCACGCCGCGCCCCATGTACACGGCCGATGGCCGCAAATTGCCGGACGTTTACACGGATCCGCCGGAGCTTCGGGCCGAGCTCAGCGCGGAGCTGGGCACGTTCCCGCTCTTCAATTTTTGGGGGCCGCGCGCGGACATCAGTTCCACGCAATGGATCGCCAAGAGCGCGATGCACGTCGTGCAGCGAAGCGCGCCCACGATGACGCTCGTGTACCTGCCGCACCTCGACTACGACTTGCAGCGCTTCGGTCCAAACCACCCGCGCATCGCGAACTCGCTCGCGGAGGTGGACGCCGTTTGCGCAGAGCTGCTGGACTTTGCTCGGCAGCAGAACCTGCGCGTCGTCATCCTTTCCGAGTACGGCATCACGGAAGTGAGCGGGGTCGTTCACGTCAACCGCGCCCTGCGCGAAGCGGGCTTCCTGCGTGTGCGCGACGAGCTTGGGTTAGAGCAGCTGGACGCGGGCGCGAGCCGTGCGTTCGCGGTTGCGGACCATCAAGTGGCGCATGTGTACGTGAAAAATCCGGCTGATTTGCCGGCGGTTCGCGCCGTTTGCGAGAAGCTTCCCGGCGTGGAGCAAGTGCTTGATTCGGAGGGCAAGCGCAGCGCCGGTCTCGCGCACGAGCGAGCGGGAGAGCTGGTCCTCGTCTCCAAGGCGGACCGCTGGTTCAGCTACTACTTCTGGCTGGACGACGCGCGCGCGCCTGACTACGCGCGCACCGTGGATATTCACCTCAAGCCTGGCTACGACCCCGCGGAGCTGCATCTGGATCCGAAGCTCAGCTTCCCGATGCTCAAGGTGGGGAGGCGACTGGCGGCGCGCAAGTTAGGGTTCCGCAACTTGCTGGACGTGATCGGATTGGACGCGAGCGTCGTCAGAGGCTCGCACGGACGCCTCACTGACAAGCCCGAGGATGGCCCCCTGTTCATGACCTCTGTGCCGGAGCTGCTGCCGCCCGAGCGCGTCGCCGCGACGGAAGTGAAAGACCTGCTGCTGCGGCACGTTTTTGGCTGAGTCGCGACCTAGGTACCCGGAATGCGCTGTTGCCAGCGCAGCGTGACCAGAAAGCAGCAGAGCGCGGCGAGCACGGCGTAGGGCGGCCCGTGCAGCGCGATGAACAGCGCGTCCACCAGGGCCGCACCCGCGATGAGCGTGACCACGGCGCGCGGAATTTGCCCCTTGCCCACGGCGTAGGGCGGCCCGTGCAGCGCGATGAACAGCGCGTCCACCAGGGCCGCACCCGCGATGAGCGTGACCACGGCGCGCGGAATTTGCCCCTTGCCTCCGCGCAGCGCAAAGCTCATCGAGCGCAGGCTCCAGCCCAACAGACCGAGGAAGCACAGCGCACCGAGCAGGTTTTGCTGAGCCACGATCGCGGAGATGCTCGCGACCAGCGGCGACAGAACGAATGCCGCGACCCACGTGCGTTGCAGCGCGGTTCCGTTCTCGAACCGGGCGATGTGGGTCAGCCCCACGATGTAGAGCCAGAGCGCGCCCGCGCCGATGAGCAGCGGCACGCTCAAGCGGCCGGAGACGGCGAGCGCAGCCGTGGCGTACAAGCCCGCGCGGCACGCGCCCATGACGACGGGGGACCAGCCATAGCCCTTGTGCCAGCGGTTGTAGCCAAGCACGGCCGCGCAGGTGAACACGCCGCCGCCGAGCGCCGAAAAGCCGGGGCGGATGAGGCCCAACACGGGTGCGAGCGCGAGTACGAGCAAGCCGAAGGCGAGCAGCCCGAAGCCGATGCCGAGCACGGCACGCCGCGAGATCTCTCCCGCGGGAATGGGGCGGCCCGGGCGCTCTCGCGCGTCGATCTCCGCGTCGAAAGCGTCGTTCAGGAACATGCCGCCCTCGTAGAAGGCGGAGCCGGCGACCACCAGCACCCCGTAGGCGGCGATGGTGAGCGGCGCGCCGGAAAGGACCGCCCCCGCGAGCACGTTCGACCACACCGTCGGCAGGTTGGAGGTGCGTCCGAGCTTTAACAGCGTGCCGAGGTTCATGACCGGGGCGGGGGGAGAGAGGCTTGCAAGGTGTCGAGCACGTAGCGGAGCTCACGGGCGATGGCTTGCTCCACCGGCACGTCACGAAAGTGCTCGGGCAGCACGTTCCACGTGTACGTCTCTACCTCGAGGTGCGGACAGCTCGGCTCTTTCGCGAGCGCGGCAAGGAGCGGCACCAGGTCGTCTTGCGTGCTCTCGAACACGCCGAGCTCGCGCAAAAAGATCGGTACGTGGAAATGGACGCGCCACTCCGCGTCAACCCGCGGCGCCGATGCGAGCGCGTCCGGCAAATCCAAAAAGCGCAACAGCTGGCCGTCGCTACGCACCACCGTCTGGTGCAGGTACACTCCGTCCGCAAAGGCGTGCAGGAGCTGCAGCATCTCTGGCGTCGCGCGCGGCAAACGCAGGCCGGCGCTCAGCTGCACCTTCGGAACGGAGATGCCAGCAGCGCCGAGCTTCCGGTACGCGTCCAGCGGAGACTCGAACTCCACCGAAGCGTGGCACGTGTCCAGGCACACGCCGAGGTGCCGACGCAGCAGTGCCTCCGCCTGCTGCGGCTCGATGTCCGCGACCTCCGACAGCCTCGCCAACGCTTCGCGGCTAAGCAGCCGCTGCTCGAAGAAGCGTACGGCTTCGTCCGTCGTCTCCAGAAAGCACTCGGGCTCGGGCTCGAGCGCGAGCGCGATGTGCCGACCTTTGCTGCGCGCTATGTCCGCCAGCATCGCGACGACGTCGATGAGCGCGAACGCCATGGCGCGCTCCGCGTGCGGCGCTTGGGCGTTGGGCTTGAAGCAGCCCGGGACGGTGCTGATGCTGCCGCTGACTCCCTGGGGCAATAGCTCCGCGAGCGTGCTCGCGAGGTGCTGCGTGTAGCGCACGCGCTCGGCGGAGAGCCAGTCCGGCAAGTAGACGGACTCCTTCACGCGGGTGCCGTGGAATGCCCCGTAGGGGAAGCCGTTGAGCGTGAAACAGTACAGGCCGAGCTCCGCGAGCTCCGCGCGGAAGCTCGCGAGCTCCTCCGGTGCCTGCAGCGCTTCGGCCGCGGCCGAGGCCAACCGCCGCCCGACTCCGAACGGTGCGCTCGGCGAGACGCCGCGCTTGACCGCCGAGACGTGGTCCCTGACCAGCGCGCGGACCTCCACCAGGGACTCGCCCGGGTGCACGTTGGTGCAGTAGGTGAGCTCTGCGTCGTTGAGCGTGCTGAGGTGCATTCAGGACCGATGCGACTTCAGCCAGTGGATGGATGCAAGCACGAGCTCTGCGTCCATCTGGTGGACCTCCACCCCGCGACCGACGGCGCTGAGCATGGTCACGCACAGGGCGCCCCCCAAGTGCTCCCGAAACTCCTCCAGGCCGCTCAAAATCACGGATTTTTCGTCCTTTTGAAGGGAAAGGGCGGGGTGATAAATCGGTAGACCCAACGACGTCAGTAGACGCACGAGCCGATCGCGCACCGCCGAAGCTAACATGCCGCTGGCGACCGCGTAGCAGGCGTCCAGTGCCATGCCGATTGACACGGCTTCCCCGTGCCGCAGCTCGTGCTGCGTGAGCGTCTCCAGCTTGTGGGCGGACCAATGCCCGTAGTCGAGCGGCCGCGCGCTGCCACGCTCGAACGGGTCACCGCCGGTCGCGATGTGCTCGAGGTGGAGCTCGGCGCAGCGGCGCACCGCGACCTCGAGCAGGCTCAGGTCGGCGCAGCGAAGGCCCTCCGCGTTTTGCTCCAGCCACTCGAAGAAGCTCGCGTCGCGGATGAGCGCGACCTTGACTGCTTCGGCCAAGCCCGCGCGCGCGTCCCGCTCCGGCAACGTGCCGAGCAGCTCCACGTCGTTCACCACCGCGAATGGAGGCGCGAACGTGCCGAGGAAATTCTTGGAGCCGAACGCGTTGACCGAGGTCTTCACGCCTACCCCCGCGTCGTTCTGCGCCAGCACCGTGCTCGGCATCCGCACGATACGCACGCCCCGGTGAGTGATGGAACCGGCGTAGCCGGCCGCGTCCAGCACTGCGCCGCCGCCGATGGCCAGAAGAACGCCCTGTTTATCGAGCTTGTTCGCGGTCAGTCGCGCCAGCAGGTCCGCGACGATCGCCGGATCGTTCTTCACGGCTTCGCCACCGGGCACCACGAGGGGCGCCTCCCGGAGGTCCAGCTGGGCGTCGAACGCGGCCGCGTAGGCCGAGACTTCTTCCGCGAGCTTCGGCCGCGCCGCGACGAGCCCGCTGTCCAACACCGCGAACACGGGGTGCCGGCGCTCCGGCTCTTTGCGCGAGATGGCCCAAGCCACGGTTGCGTCCTCGGTGGAAAGCGCGCTGCGGCAAAAAACCACTGGGTAGTCGAACTCGACGCGAAACCTTTGCTCGTACAAATGTTTCGGCCGAAAGCCGGGTGGGGGCGGATGGCTCAAAAAGACTCCAAAAGCATCTTAGCGTGTGACTCTGGAGTGTCCGCCAAGAGCCAGTTTTGCCCCAGCAAAATACGGACGCTTTTCCGGACTGGCTCTGACACGCACATGGCACTACGTTCGGGGCGTGGCAACTGAGGCGTGGCTCAAATCTTTCCTCACCGAGCACGGCGGTATTGCCGGCACGGTGCACTTTTTACAAGGTGACGTACTCAAGCTGTCGAGCTCCGTGAACATCCCTCCGCCGGTCGTGAAGGTGACCGACGTCATCCCCAAGGGTAAGGGGATGGCCGGGCTCGCCTGGGAGCGAGACGAGGTCGTGTCTACCTGCAACTTGAAGACGGACGCGACCGGCGACGTGCGACCCGGCGCCAAGGCCGTGGACGCGCAAGCGGCGCTGGCGATTCCGGTCCACGCGCCGGCGGGTTCTCTGAGGGCGGTCGTAGGGATCGCGTTCTTGGGTCAGCGCGACTTCTCCGAACAAGAGCTGCAAGCTTTCGCGCGGGCCGCAGCCTCGCTGCCGGAAAGTGGCTGACGGGGCGCCCGCGGCGAGCATGACGCCGCAGCTCAATACGTCGACGAAGCGGTTCGCCGCGTTTCGCCGTAAGCACACGGACGGCCCGCCCGCTCTCGTGACGGACGTCAAGCCGCCGCGGACGGGCTATCGGCGTCGCTACTGGCAGCTGCTGCGTGGCCACGCGTCTTCCCTCAGCCTGCTGATCGGGCTGTCTGTCGTTGGCATCGCGATCGACATGGTGTGGCCGGTCGTCTCCGCTCACCTCATCGACGACGTGATCTTGAGTCAGAAGCTCAGCGTCGATCGCAAGGTCGCGGAGCTGGTTGGCTTCGCGCTCGGCATGGCCGCCCTCTTGCTGGTCGGGGCCGTGATTAGCTGGGCGCGCTCGCTCACGCTCCAGCTCCTGAACAGCAAGCTGGCATTCGAGCTCAGGTCGTTGCTGTTTCACCGGGTCCTGCGCCTGCCGATGGGCGAGCTCACCGAGATGAAAACGGGCGGCATCTTGACCCGCCTCTCCGGCGACGTGGACAGCACGACGGGACTGCTCCAGCAGGCGTTGCTTTCGCCACTGCTCTCGGGTCTGCGGCTCGTGCTCACGCTGGGCATCATCTTCTCGCTCAACTGGCGCATCGCTTCGGCGGTCGTGCTGGTGCTGCCGCCGGTGCTCATTGCCCAAAATCTGTGGGTGCGCCGGCTACGCGTGCTGTGGAAGTCAACCGGCCAAGACCGGCAGGAGATTGACGCGCGAGTCAGCGAAGGGCTGAACGGCGTCCGCATGGTGCGCGGCTTCAGCCGCGAACGGCTCGAAGAGCAGGCCTACACCATCGGCCACCACACCGTGATACGCAAGGTGATGCTGGCGACGCGGCTCCAGCGCGTGGTCTCGCTCATCTGGGAGCTGTTGCTGCCGCTCGGTCAGATCTCGATCATCGCGTTCGGAGGCTACTTGGTCGTGAAGGGCCTGGCCACCGTCGGTACCCTCATCGCCATTCAGGGCTACTTGTGGCGATTGCTCGAGCCTGCGATGCAAATCTCGAGCTCCATCAGCGAGACGCAGCGCTGCCTCGCCGCGATGGAACGTGTCTTCGACTTGCTGGAGAAGCCGACCGAAAAGCCCGACCCGGAGGGCGCGCAGCTTGCGCCGGCTCGCGTGGAGGAGCTGCGCTTTCACGACGTCAGCTTCGATTACCGCCCGGGCTCATCGGTTCTGCGGCATTTCGATCTCACGGTGCCTGGCGGCAGCGTGGTGGCGCTCGTCGGGCCGAGCGGCGCAGGCAAGACGACCATCACGGACTTGCTCGCCCGCTTTTACGATCCGACCAGCGGTCACATCAGCCTCAACGGGGTGGATGTCCGCAAGATCAAGCGCAAGAGTTACCGCTCTCTGCTCGGTATCGTGCAGCAAGAAGTGTTCTTGTTCGACGGCTCGGTGCGCGACAACATCGCGTACGGTTGTCGTAGCGCTACCGAAGAGGAAGTGCGCGACGCCTCGCGGCGGGCGAACGCCGAAGAGTTCATCCGTCGCTTACCGGATGGGTACGACACGTTAATCGGGGAGCGCGGCTCGGGATCGCACCACCTTCATCATCGCGCACCGCCTGAGCACCATCACCCACGCCGACCAGATCGTGGTGCTCGACGGGGGCCGTATCGTGGAGAAGGGCAGCCACCACGAGCTGCTCCGCCGGGGCGGCCGCTACGCGGAGATGGTGGCACGGCAGAAGCAACGCTCCTTCACCGACGAGGACCTGCTCGGCGAAGAAGAAGACACGGGCTCCTAGTTGCCGCAGCTTCGAAAAGGGCCGGCCAGCAGCGCTTCGGCCAGCTTCTCGTGACCGCGCTTGCCGAAATGCAGACCATCTTTGAACGGCGCGGCAAGCTCGGGACATAGCCGCTCCGTGTCTCCGCAGGAAAGGAGTGGGTACGCTTCCACCGCCTCGGAGATGACGCCATTTGCCGCCAAGTCCGAGATCCACGCGTTCAGCCGCAGCGTGTTTTGGCCGCGCTCGGCGGTGTACCAGCGCTTGAACCCGCCCCAGGGTGTGACCGTTACTGCGACCACCTCCGTTCCGCGTGCTTTGAGCGCGCCGTAGATGCCCGAGAGATCAGCTTCGATGCGGGGGAGCGTGCGGTTGGCAGTCTGGTCGCTGTACAGATCGTTGACGCCGCCAAACACGATAGCGTGCGAGTAGGGCGCGCCTTCCGGTAGCACTTCGGTCTCCAGACGCTTGCGCATTTGGTTCACCATGAAGCCGCCCTTGGCTCGGTTGTCGAAGCTGACGCCGTGACAGCGCTCGCGTAAGACTTTCACGAAACCGCCGCCGCCCACGCGCTCGTCGCTGAGCGAGTCGCCGAGCACCAGAACATGCTTCAGCGGCTTGGCCATAGGCGGCTTGGACGCGGGCGGCTCGGCTACCGGCTCGGCGCTCGGCGGAGGGGAGGCACTGACCACCGCGGCAGGTGCGACCGACGGCGCCTGGGCGGCGAACGCCGAATGCGAGTCGTTCTGGCAGCTGCCAAAGGCCGAAAAACTCAGCCAGAGCAGCCAGGCGACTCGTGTAGGCTCCGTCCCGCTCATGGGCGCTCGTGAAGTGTATCAAAAGACGAGGAAGGTTCCGGACCTATTCTGGAATCGCTACGTTTGTCGACCCATAGCGGCCGTGCTCGTGAGCGCTGTCGCGGGCACGCGTGTTACCCCGAACCAGATCACGCTCGCTTCTTTCGTGGTCGGCATTCTCTCGGCGGGGCTCCTGGTCGCATTGCCGGGACACGGGGGGCTCATCGTGGCAGTGCTCGTGTACCAAGCCTCCTACGTGCTGGATTGCGCGGATGGCATGCTCGCTCGGTGGCGCGGCGTCGCGTCGCCCGCCGGGCACCTGCTCGACTTCTTGATGGACGAGCTGAAGGCCTTTGCCCTTCTGGGAGCGGCGGCGGTTCGGCTCCATGGGGAGCGTCCGGACGAGCCGTTCTTGTTTCTCGGCATCGGTGGTCTCGTCGCGCTCGCGTCCGGCATTGCGCTCACCTCGTTCCAGCGGCACCCGGAAATCGCGCCGCCCCGAGGTCGGGCCGCGGACCATCCCAAAAGCCTGCTCGCCCGCGCTGTCGGCGTCGTGGAGAGCGTCGCGAAGTTTCTCATCCACTACCCGTCCTACATCCTCTACGTCGCGCTCGCGGGGCGGCTCGAGTGGTACCTCTACCCCTATGTGGCCGTGAACGCGGCGTATGCCGCCAAGGCTTGGCTCGGAGTGGCCTTGCGTTTTGGCCGGGCTAGCGCCTAGCGCGCCGATCGCGCTCGAGATCCGCCAGGCGTGTGAGCACCCCGCGCGCTACGATCGCGAGCACGTGGTCGATGACCTGCCGAGGCGCTTTGGCGTCGCCTCCGAACTCGAGCTTGCTGCGGGCCGTCTTGCCTTTGGGCAGGCGGCCGAGAGCCGTGCAGCGCACCTTCAGCACGCCGCGCTCCACCGATAGGTCGAGCTGTTCTAGGTAGAAGCGGTACGTGATGCGGCTGTGGCGCCCTGCGCCCCATTCCACACGGTGGTGCTCGTGCTTGAGGATTTTCGTGAGCACTTTCGTGACGCGTTGGTACTCGGGCACGTCGTGCGGCACCTCGAGAAGGTCCAGCACTACCTGTGGCCGTCCCTCCGGACCGTCGCTCGGACCCACGAGCGCGGGCTCTCGGGCGACCGCGACGCGGGGCACGGAAGCGAGCAACAGCGCGATCGAAAGCAGGCCTAGGGCACGCACGTCACCGCTTGCTAGCTCCCGCGCCGTGGTGGGGCCAAGTTTTGAAAGGCAAGTTTTCGGCCGCGTGGTAGTGACACTGACGGATGCTAGCGTCCCTGTCCTCCCTGCACGAGCGCGACCCTCGGGGGCTCGAGCTGGAGCGCGACCTCATCGTCATCGGGGGCGGAGTGAACGGCGTGGGGGTGCTTCGGGACGCCACCCTGCGTGGCTTCCGCGTCTCGCTGTTCGAGCGAAACGACTTGGCCTTCGGCGCCAGCGGCAACTCGAGCGGCATGATCCACGGCGGCCCTCGCTACCTCTCGTACGATCCGGACGTCACGTACTCGTCGTGTCTGGACTCGGGGCACATCCAGCGCGTCGCGCCCCACCTCCTGTTCCGAATTCCGTTTTTGATGCCGGTGTTCGAGCGCGCAGGCCTGGCCGCGAAAGCGACGCTCGCGGCGTATGACGGTTTCTTCACCCTCTACGACAAGTACCAGCCGCTCAAAGCCGGCAAACCCCACGCGCGGCTCTCCGCGAACGACGTGACCACGCTCGAGCCGGGCCTCGTCCCGTCCCAAGGCGGCGTTTCCTTCGACGAATGGGGGATCGATGGCGCACGCCTCTGCGTGGCCAACGCCCGCGACGCGCTAGAGCGCGGCGCCGAGGTTCGAGTCCACACCACCGTCACCGAGGTGCTGCGGCGCGAAGACGGCAGCGTGTATGGGGTGCGCTACCAAAACCGCCGCACGGGCGAGACCGGTGTTCGCACGGCGCGGCTCGTCGTGAACGCGACCGGCGCCTGGGCCCCGCTCACGGCTTCGCTGAGCGGCCTTTCCCCGCACGCCGCGCGCCTCCGCCCGGGCAAAGGCATTCACGTTTTCCTGGATCGCCGCGTCACCAATTACGCCATCGTGCTCAAAGCGATCGACGGTCGTCAGGTGTTCTTGATGCCGTGGCAAAACATGAGCGTCTTGGGCACGACGGACGACGATTACTACGGCGACTTGGACGACGTGCGCGCCACGGGGGACGAGGTGCGGTACCTGTTTCAAGCCGTCGAGCGCGTTTTCCCTAGCATCCGTGGCGCGCGCGCGATCGGGACCTGGGGCGGAGTGCGGCCCACGCTGTTCGGCTGGGGCATGAACGAAGACCGCCTCTCCCGCGAGCACGAAATTCTGGATCACGCGAAGGACGGCGCGGACGGCCTGTACTCCATGGTCGGCGGCAAGCTCGCGAGCTACCGACTCTTCTCGGAGGAGATGACCGACGTGCTGGCGCGCCGTTTGGGCCGCGGTGGTCCATGTCAGTCGCACACCCTCGCCCTGCCGGGCGGGGACGAAGCCGTAGACCCCATGCGCCTGGTGCTGGAAGGAGGCATGGAAGCGGTTACCGCGACGCGCCTCGAGTACCGCCACGGCAGCCGAAGCCTGCGCGTCCTCGAGCGCATGAAGCAGGATCCGCGGGAGGCTGCGGTCGTCTGTGCTTGCGAGCCGGTGACGGTCGCCGAGGTGCGCTACGTCGTCGACCAGGAGCTAGCCGCGGAC